>JAGAEK010000187.1 GCA_017828835.1 Oscillospiraceae bacterium
CAAGGTAAAGGACGTCGCGGTCATAGGCGTTCCCGACGAGAGACTCGGCGAGATAGCGGCGGCGATCGTTGCGCTCAAACCGGACAAGCAGATGACGGAAGAGGAAATGAACGAATTCTGCTTAGAACTCCCGAGATACAAGAGACCGAGAAAAATAATATTTGCCGACGTTCCCCGCAATCCGACCGGAAAGATCGAAAAACCGGTACTCAGAGCGAAATATTGCGGAGAAAGTCTCGTTGCACAGCAGATAGAAAGATGACAGAAGGAGAAATATAGATGAAAAAGCTGTTACTTGGAAACGCGGCTGTTGCTCGCGGAGCGTATGAAGCGGGAGTTAATTTCGTTTCATCATATCCCGGAACGCCGAGTACGGAAATAACAGAGCAGATGGCGGAGTATCCGAAGGAAGAAGTGTTTGTCGAATGGGCGCCCAACGAGAAGGTCGCGGCGGAAGCAGTCGTCGGAGCCGCGATAGCCGGAGGACGTGCGATGAGCTGCTGCAAGCACGTCGGACTCAACGTTATGGCGGATCCCATATTTACCGACAGCTATATCGGGGTTAACGGCGGAGCGGTGTTCTGCGTCGCGGACGATCCCGGGATGCACTCATCCCAAAACGAGCAGGATTCCCGCCATTATGCGAAGGCAGCAAAGATACCTATGCTTGAACCGGCTGATTCTTCGGAATGCAAAGAATTCACAAAGGCCGCTTTCGATCTGAGCGAAAAATTCGACGTACCGGTATTTATAAGACTTTCGACAAGGATATCGCATTCTCAGAGCCTTGTTGAGATTTGCGACAGAGTCGAGCATACGGTAAAGCCTTATGAGAAAAACATACCGAAAAACGTAATGATGCCGGCTATGGCTATAAAACGCCACGTCGTCGTTGAAGAAAGGGAGCGGCAGCTTAGAGAATACGCGGAAAGCTGTCCGTTCAACAAGGTAGAGGACAACGGAAGAAAGATCGGAGTTATAACTGCCGGAATATCGTATCAGTATGCAAAAGAAGCGCTCGGAGACAGAGTCAATTATCTTAAGATCGGAATGGCTTACCCGCTGCCCGAAAAATTGATAAAGAAATTCTCTGAAGGACTTGAAAAGGTGATCGTGATAGAAGAGCTCGATCCGTTCATAGAGGAAGGGTGCAGGGCGTTCGGAGTAAAGGTAACGGGAAAAGAGATATTCACAATGCTCGGAGAGTACACTCCGGCATTGATAAAAAAGGCGATATTCAATGAAGCGGCGGCTGAAAGCGAGCTTCCCGAAAAAGAGATACCCGCACGTCCTCCCGCATTATGTCCCGGATGCCCTCACAGAGGCGTGTTCTACGTTTTGAAGAAACTGGGACTTACCGTTTCCGGCGATATCGGATGCTACACTCTCGGAGCGATCGCGCCGCTTTCGTCGGTCGACAGCGTTATCTGCATGGGCGCGTCGATAAGCGCCGCGCACGGTATGGCGGCGGTACGCGGAAAAGAATTCAACAAAAAGCTCGTTTCGGTTATAGGTGATTCGACGTTCATGCATTCGGGCATGACGGCGCTCGTCGACATAACGTATAACAAGGGAAGCAATACTGTGATAATACTCGACAACTCGATAACCGGTATGACGGGACATCAGGATAACCCGACGACCGGAAAAACGATAAGAGGCGAGGCGACGAAGCAAGCTGATCTTATCAAAATCTGCGAAGGGCTCGGAGTCGACAGAATAGCGGTAGTTGATCCGTTTGACGTCAAAAAATTCGAGCAGGTCGTGAAAGAAGAGGTCGAAAAGGACGAGGTATCCGTAATAATCGCTCAGCGTCCGTGTGCTTTATTGAAGAGCGTGAAATACAAAGGACACTGTGAAATAAGCGAAAAATGCCGCAAATGCAAAATGTGTATGAAGCTCGGATGCCCCGCGATAAGCGTTGACGAGAGCGGATGCGTCAGAATAGACAGAACCCAATGCAACGGCTGTGAGCTTTGCATCGGAGTTTGTCCGTTCGGAGCAATAGAGAAGAAAGAGTGAGGCGAGGGAAATGAGCGTAAAAAATATAATGATCGTCGGCGTAGGCGGACAGGGAACGCTTCTTGCGAGCCGCATTTTGGGAAACGTCGTGATAAGATCCGGATATGACGTCAAAGTGTCGGAAATACACGGTATGAGTCAGCGGGGCGGAAGCGTCGTAACTTACGTGAAATACGGCGATAAGGTCAATTCTCCGATAATAGATAAAGGCGAAGCGGATATCATATTGGCGTTTGAGCGTCTTGAAGCCTACAGAGCGCTGCCCTGGTTAAAAAAAGGCGGAAAGATGATAGTGAACGATCAAAAGATAAATCCGATGCCCGTAATTACAGGTGCGATGAAGTATCCTGAGGGAATAATCGAGGAATTAAAAGGAAAAATCGATTTGACGGCACTCGACGCACTTGCGCTTGCGGAAAAAGCGGGGAGTGTAAAGGCAGTGAACGTTACACTTATCGGCGTAATGGCAAAAAGCACGGAAATTCCTTATGAAGTATGGGTAGATGCCGTTAAAGAGACGGTACCCGCGAAAGCCCTTGAAGTAAATTTGAAAGCATTTGATCTAGGCTATAATTTTCAGGAGGTGTGTTAAATGAAAAAGGCGCTTGATATAGTGAAACGCATTGTTATTTATCTTGTGGGGTGCTTGATAATAGCGCTCGGAATAAACGTTTCGAAATTGTCGGCGTTGGGTATCTCGCCCGTAAGCTCGATACCCGGAGTACTTGCAAAGAAATTCCCGACGGTTTCTTTGGGAAGCATGGTCATAATCGTCTACTGCCTGCTGGTTTTGGCGCAGTTCATAACGCTCAGGAAAAAGTTTCAGTTAAAGAACGTGCTCGGCGTACCGGTGGCGCTTGTTTTCGGACTTATGGTCGATTTCGTCGGAACCGTGCCGTTCAAACTGACGCTTGCAGGCATACCTCTCGGAATAGAGAAGACGTTCAACGGATTGCTGGTGAATTTCCCGAGACCGTCTAATCTTTTGATGCAGTTCGTTTATCTTATAGCGAGCATAATCATAATAGGTATAGGCGTCGTTATATACCTCAAACCGAAACTGGTACCTATGCCCGCCGAAGGACTTGCGGGAGCGATATCGACTGTCAGCGGCAAACCCTTCGGAAACTGCAAAACGATCGTCGACGTTTCATTGATCGTGATAGCGTCGATACTTCAGGTGATCTTCCTCGGAGGATTCAAGACCTTCGGAATAGGGAAGGGCGTCGTCGGTATCGGAACGATACTTGCGGCGATCTGCGTAGGACAGGTAGTAAAATTCATTAACAAAATGATACGGAGATAAAAATTATGATAAGAGACAGAAAAATAGAATGTATGCCTCGTGACGAATTGAAAAAGCTGCAAAGCGAGCGCCTATGTGCATTGGTAGCCAGAATGTACGACAAAGTCGAGCTGTTCCGTATGCGTATGGACGAGCTGGGACTCAAGCCGGGGGATATAAAGGGCGTCGAAGATCTGGATAAGCTTCCTTTTTCTTATAAAAAGGATCTCCGTGACTATTATCCTTACGGTCTTTTTGCGGAGCCGCTTGAAAACGTTTCAAGGATACACGCGTCGTCCGGTACGACGGGAAAAAGGATCGTTGTCGGCTACACTCAGAACGATATCGATATGTGGGGAGAATGTATAGCGAGGATGCTTAACGGTATCGGTCTGGGAAAAGACGATATCGTTCAGGTCTCGTTCGGCTACGGGTTGTTTACCGGAGGTTTCGGACTGCATTCCGGATGTGAGAAGATAGGAGCGACGGTAATACCGATATCCTCGGGAAATACGGCGCTTCAGATACAGACTATGATCGATTTTAAGGCGACCGCGCTTTGCTGCACGCCGTCTTACGCGATGTATCTCGGAGAAGAGATCGAGAGACTCGGAGTGAAGGATCAGTTAAAGCTCAAGGTCGGGATTTTCGGAGCGGAGCCCTGGACGGAAGACATGAGAAAGAAGATAGAGGAATCGCTCAACATAAGGGCTTACGATATCTACGGACTGTCCGAGGTAATGGGACCGGGAGTCGCCTGCGAATGTGAATACGGACAAGGCATGCATATCTGGGAAGATAATTTTATCGTTGAGATAATCGACCCTGATACCGGAAAGGTACTTCCCGAAGGATCGAAAGGTGAGCTCGTGTTCACTGCTCTGACGAAGGAAGCGTTCCCGCTGATAAGATACAGAACGAGGGATATATGTTCGCTCAATACCAAACCTTGTCCTTGCGGAAGAACACATATAAGAATGAACAAGCCGAGCGGCAGAAGCGACGATATGCTGATAATAAGAGGCGTGAACGTGTTCCCGTCTCAGATCGAGGAAGCGATACTTCAGGTAAGCGGCTCGGAGATAACTCCGAACTATCAGATCATAGTCGACAGAGTCAACAACACCGACACGTTGGATATAAACGTCGAGATGAGCGAAAAGTTGTTCTCCGACGATATCGACGTCAAGGCGGTGGACCGTCTTGAAAAAGCGCTGGTCGATAAGATGAGGAGCACTTTGGGAATAGGCGCAAAGATACATCTCGTCAACCCGAAGACTATTGCCAGAAGCGAAGGAAAAGCAAAGAGAGTTATAGACAACAGAAAATTTTAGGAGGGATCGGCATGATAATACATCAGCTTTCCGTATTTTTGGAAAACAAAAAAGGCAGACTGTTCGAAGCGATCGAAACTCTTGCGAAAAACGGTATAAATATCAGCGCGCTGTCGCTTGCGGAAGCTTGTGAATACGGCGTAGTCAGAATGATAGTCGACGATACCGAGCTTTCGAAAAGCGTTCTGAAAGATTCCGGAGTCGTAGTAAGCGTGTCGAAAGCCGTCGCCGTTGCGATGAACGACTCTCCGGGAGGAGCGAGAGATATTCTGAAAGTGCTTGCACAGGCAGACGTGAATATTGAATATATGTATGCGTTCGTCGGAAAGACGACCGGAAAAGCGTTGATGGTGTTAAGAACGGATGATATTGAAAAAACCGAAAAGATACTTAAAGAAAACGGACTAGGAGAAGTAAATCCGGCGGATATCTATCGAATTTAAGGAGATAAAAAGATGGAATATATTATTTCGGAAAGAATGAAAAGTCTCAAGGGATCGGCGATAAGGGAGATATTCAAATACGCTGCGGATCCTTCGGTGATATCGCTTGCCGGAGGAAACCCGGACCCCGCGCTGTTTCCGAACGAAGAGCTTGCTGGTATAGCGAAGGAACTGCTGGAAGATCAGCCGGTCGCGTCTTTGCAGTACGGCATAACGGAAGGGTACACTCCGCTGCGTGAAGCTGTAAAGGAGCGGCTCAAAAGAGTTGAAAATATAGGAAGAGCGGACGACGAGCTCATTATCGTATCCGGAGGACAGCAGGGGATAGAGCTGATAACTAAATGTATGGTGAACGAAGGAGACGCGGTGATAGTTGAGGAGCCGAGCTTTATCGGTGCGACTAACGCTTTCAGATCCTACGGCGCGAAACTTGTCGGCGTACCCGTAAAAGAAGACGGTATGGACGTTGACGTTCTTGAAAAAATACTTTCGGAACGCAGCGACGTCAAGATGATATACACTATCCCGACTTTTCAGAATCCAATGGGAGTAACGATGAGCGTCGAAAAGAGAAAAAGGCTCTATGAACTCGCCGTTGAACACGGTGTTCTGATACTCGAAGACAACCCTTACGGAGAGCTTTGTTTTGACGGCAAGAAGACCCCGACGATAAAATCGATGGATAAAGAAGGGATCGTAGCTTACAGCGGTTCATTCTCGAAAATACTTGCTCCCGGACTCAGACTCGGATATTTATGCGCGGACAGATCGCTTATCGCGAAAGCGGTGATCGCGAAGCAGGTATCCGACGTACATACGCCCTGTCTCACGCAGATGATGGCGAATGAATTTATGAAGAGATATGATCTTGACGGACTTATTCAGAAAATGAGAGCGTCCTATGCGCATAAATGCGGGACGATGCTCAAAGCGATGGACGAATATTTCCCGAAAGGGATATTCTACACAAGACCGAACGGCGGATTATTCATATGGTGCGATCTCGGAAACGGTATAGACACGCTTGCGCTGTCGAAAAAAACGATCGCCGAAAAGGTGGTCTACGTTCCCGGATGTACCTTTATGACCGATATGGAAAAGCCGTGCAGTGCGCTGAGGCTCAATTATTCGACGATGTCCGACGAAAAGATCGTCGAGGGTATCAAGAGACTCGGAAAACCGTTTCGGGACGCGGTAGCGGCGGCGAAGTGAGAAGGGAAAATACTTATGAAAACCACTGAACTTCTGCGTTCTCCCGTACCGAGAGTTTTTTCGGAATGTCACGGCGGAAAGGGAGAGTTCGTTTATAAAGACAACCTTGAAACCCTGGCTCAGGAGGATAAACTTTGCATAAAGCTCATCAACGATAACGTGATACCTCCGAACTCGAGTTTCGGTATACACGAGCACGACGGACATTGGTTTGAGGAGTGGTATTACTGCATATCCGGCAAAGGGATCATGCACCTTGACGGTAAGGATATCGAGATGGAGCCGGGCGATATAGCTGTTTGCCGTGCCGGCGGCTCCCACGGGATCACGAACAACGGCAGCGAGGACTTGCATATATTGGTCGTGTGCGCCGGACTTACCGCGTCGGATATAGAAAAAATCAAAAAAATTACCGATTAAACGGATGCCGGACGGTATGGAGAAGAATTGTCGGAAATGAAAAAATTTTAAATGCTATTGACAAAATCGATTTAGTATGATAAAGTGATAAAACAAAAACAATATTTGGAGGAAGTATAAATGAAAAAAGCATTAGTAATTTTATTGGCTCTGCTTTTGGCGTTAAGCTTTGCGGCTTGCGGCGAGAAGAAGAACGAAAGTTCCGCGTCTGAGACTGAAGCGGTGAAATTTACGGTAGGATTCGACGCCGAATATCCGCCCTACGGATATCTTGCGGAGGACGGAACATATACCGGATTTGACCTTGAGCTTGCCGAAGAAGTATGCAAAATTTACGGTTGGGAATTGGTGAAACAGCCGATCGATTGGGCATCGAAAGATTTTGAGCTCAATTCGGGTTCCATTGATTGCATCTGGAACGGATTCACATATAACGGACGTGAAAACGACTACACATGGACCGAAGCTTACGTTGATAACTCTATCGTTTGGATAGTAAAGAAGGATTCCGGAATAACGACGGCGGAGGATCTTGCCGGAAAGAACGTAGTAACGCAGGACGGATCGTCCGCGGCGACCGCGCTGACGGCGACTGAGGACAATGACGAGAATCTTGCTTTGGCGGCGACATTTGCATCTCTCAAATTCCCTGCGAACTTCAACACCTGCTTTGAGGATCTCGCAAGCGGAGTAGCGGACGCGATCGCGATCGATATCGGCGTTGCGAAATACCAGCTTGAAAACAGAGGTACCGATCAATTTGTGATGCTTGAAAAGCCTCTTTCGACGGAGCAGTACGCGGTCGGTTTCAAACTCGGAAATACCGAGCTGCGCGACAAAGTTCAGGCGGGTATCAACACTCTCGTCGAGAACGGCAAATTTATGCAGTTAGCTGAAAAATACGGTTTGCAGGATATGGTTTGCTTAGGCAAATAATTATTCGGAAATAAAAAATTAAAAAAGGCGGCGGGAAATCCGTCGCCTGTTTTGGTTTGAAAGGATATAATTTATTATGACGTTTGGGGTAATGTTGTCACAACTGTTGAGCGGACTCGGGCAGACGTGTTTGATTTTCGCGCTGACGCTGATATTTTCTCTTCCGTTGGGGCTTGCGGTATGCGCGGGAAGGATGTCGAAATTCGCGCCGTTCGGCAAGCTTGTGAAAAATAAAAAGGACTGTCCGAAATTTTTGAAAGCGTTAGGAGAAGCAAAGCCGATCAGAGCGATATTCTCGTTTTTTATCGCGATATTGCGCGGTACGCCGTTGATGCTTCAGCTTCTGGTCGTCTGCTACGGACCTTATTATCTGTTTAAGGTAAATCTGTCAAGCAGTTGGAAATTTTTTGCGCTTATAATCGGTTTTGTGATAAATTATTCTGCATATTTTGCGGAGATATACCGTGCCGGAATAGAGTCGATACCCGTCGGACAGAGCGAAGCGGCGCAGACTCTCGGATACAGTAAAGCTCAGACGTTTTTCAAGATAATACTTCCTCAGATGGTCAAGAGGACGCTGCCTCCGGTGACGAATGAAGTAATAACGCTCGTGAAGGATACATCTCTTGCGTTTGTACTGACTCACGATGAAATGTTTACGATAGCGAAGAGGATATCGGCGGCAAAAACGACCTTCACACCTCTTTTGATAGCGGGACTTTTCTATTTTGTATTCAACGCGATAGTGGCGTTCGTGATGACGAAAATAGAGAACAGCATGAAGTATTACGAATGATCGAGGCAGAGATATGAGTGAGAATAATATATTGAAAATAGAAAATCTTCGCAAGGTATTCGACGACGAGCTCGAGGTTTTGAAGGATATAAGTCTGAGCGTCGACAGAGGAGAAGTCGTCGGGGTAATAGGACCGTCCGGATCTGGCAAATCGACGTTATTGAGGTGCGCGACGCTTCTGACTGATATGACTTGCGGCGAGCTGTCGTATATGGGGGAAAAGATCGTTTGGAACGGTGCGGACGGAAGGAGCGTTTACGCCGACAAAAAAACGCTGAAAAAGGCAAGGAGCAAATTCGGGCTGGTATTTCAGAATTTCAATCTTTTTCCGCATTATTCCGTTATGAAAAATTTGATCGACGCTCCGGTCTCGGTGTTGGGGATCGAAAAATCGAAAGCGAAAGAAAAAGCGGCGGAACTGCTTGAAAAAATGGGTCTGTCAGACAAAGCGGACGCTTATCCGTGTCAGCTTTCCGGAGGGCAAAAGCAGAGAGTCGCGATAGCGAGAGCGCTTGCGATGGATCCGGAGATATTGTTTTTCGACGAGCCGACGTCGGCGCTTGATCCCGAACTTACCGGAGAGATATTGAAGGTAATAAGGCAGCTTGCACAGGAAAAAATGACGATGGTGATAGTAACACACGAAATGAGCTTTGCAAGGGAAGTAGCCGATAAGATAGTGTTCATGGACGGCGGAGTCATCGTTGAGCAGGGTGCGGCAAAAGATATAATCGACAATCCTCAAACAGAGAGAATGAAACGGTTTTTGACAAAACTCGGGGAAAAATAACAGAATGGAAAAACGGCCTTTCCAGATACGGAAAGGTCGTTTTTATATACGTTGCGATCAAAGAGAATCGATGATATTCGCAAGGTCGGCGGCTTTTTCAATTATACGGTCGGCACCGACGTCCAGAAGAGCCTGTTTACTGAAAGAACCGAGGATGCCTACCGTAAAAGCTCCTGCCGATTTACCTGCGGCGACACCTGCGACCGCATCCTCGACGACGATACATTTTTCCGGAGGTACGCCGATTTTTTCGGCGGCAGCCAGATATATATCGGGAGCCGGTTTTTGTTTTTTCACGTCGTTTCCGGTTATAACGGTATCGAAATCATCGGGAGAAAAACCGATAAAACGGATATTAGTGTAAACTTTCGGAGCGTCCGCGGCGGAAGCTACGGCGATTTTATAGCCTTTGTTTTTAACGGTCAGAATCATATCTTTCACACCGGGAAGACGAACTAAAGCGGCGTTTTCGGGCGCGGCGTATAACTCATAGAAACGGGATTTCATTTCCTTGCAATAGGTTCCGCCGTGAAGTTCGGCGACTTTTCCGAGATAGTTTTCGTCTCCGGTCCCCTGAAACGGGATAAAATCGTCGGGATTTGCGC
>JAGAEK010000188.1 GCA_017828835.1 Oscillospiraceae bacterium
TATTCTGTCTTTTGGCGGGACTTTTGTTCGGCGGAGTGAGAGGAGGACTCGCGGCGGGTATAGGGTCGTTTATTTTTGATTTGACGGATCCGCTGTTTGTTTCATCGGCTCCGTTTACGCTCGTGTTTTTCTTTCTGATGGGATTTATATGCGGAACGGTTTCGCATATCGGAGGGAAAAACGGGAAATCGTTCAAATTCAACCTGCTTGGAGCCGCGCTTGGTGCGTTTGCATATTTCGTATTGGTAATAGGGAAATCCGTGATAACGCTGACTTTGGCGGGAAGTACGGTCGGAGCTGCAATAGCGTCCTGCTCTACGAGAATGATAACGTCCGGGATAAACGCGGTCGTAGCGGTCGCGGCATCGGTGGCGATAGTACCGGTTTTGAGAAAAGCTCTGGAAAAAATCGGAGTATACGAAAAAATGGGCATGAAAAATTAACTGAACGGTAATATGATGAAAAGCGGTATGATAAGTTCATACCGCTTTTTTATATTGCAAAAGGCGAGAGATATGATATACTGTAAAAAAGGAACTGATAATACGGACCGGTCGGATGAAAAATATATGCAAGAAGCGATACGCCTTGCGCTTGACGCCGGAGAAAGCGGAGAAATACCGGTCGGCGCGGTCGTTGTTAAAAACGGAGAAATAATCGGCAGAGGGAAAAATCACAGAGAAAAAAACGGCACCGCTTTGGGACACGCGGAAATAGCGGCGATAGAAGAGGCTTGCAGAACGGTCGGGGACTGGAGACTTTGCGACAGCGAGCTTTACGTTACCCTTGAGCCGTGTCCGATGTGTGCCGGAGCGATCCTGAATTCGAGGATAAAAAGAGTGGTCTACGGAGCTTCCGATGAAAAAACCGGGTGTCTCGGAGGACATATAAATTTATTCGAGATGGGTTTCGAAGTGCGTCCTGCCGTTACGGCCGGGATCATGAAGGATGAATGCGAAGAAATCATAAAAGGTTTTTTCAAGGGAAAAAGATGAAATTTATCATTTGGTTGCAAACGTTAAAACAGTGTGATATAATATGAGAATAATTAAAAGAAACAAGTGAGGCATCGGCAATGAAGATAGTAATAGTCGGAGATGGAAAAGTAGGATATACGCTTACCGAAAATCTGTCGAAAGAAGGACACGATCTTGTCGTTATAGACAGTAATCCGTTGGTTTTGCAGGAAGCCTTGGACAATCTCGACGTTATGGTAGTAAACGGAAACGGCGCGAGCCTTGAGGTACAGAGAAAAGCCGGAGTCGATACGAGCGATCTGCTGATCGCGGCAACGTCATCGGATGAAATAAACGTACTTTGCTGCGTGTTGGCGAAGAAGCTCGGATGCAAACACACGATATCCAGAGTCAGAAATCCGGAATATGCGCAGCAGCTTCAGTTTTTGAGAGAAGATCTGGGACTTTCAATGACGATAAATCCCGAGCTTGCTGCAGCGCGTGAAATATTCAGGATAATACAGTTTCCGTCATTTTTAAAGAGAGATTCTTTCGCGAAAGGAAGAGTGGAGCTTGTCGAATTAAAGCTGGCGGACGACAGTGCGCTTGTCGGAAGGTCTCTTGATCAAATACATGAAGTAATAAAAACAAGGACGTAGGTATGTGCGGTCGAACGCGGAGACAAAGTCCATATACCGAACGGAAATTTTGTTCTTGAGGCGGGAGATAAAATAACGGTAACCGCGTCGAGGAGCAATCTCGCGATATTGCTGAAAAATCTGAAGGAAACGAATTACAAGATCCACAGCGTTATGATAATAGGCGGAGGAAGGATCGCCGAATATCTGAGCGAAGATCTCATACGCAGCGGCGTAAACGTGAAGATAGTTGAAAAAGACGAAGCGAGATGCATTGAACTTGCGGAAAAGCTGCCGGAAGCGGTTATCATAAACGGAGACGGCTCAAAGCAGGAGCTTTTGAAAGAAGAAGGCATACAGCAGACCGACGCCGTTATAACGTTGACAAACATAGATGAAGAAAATCTGATCATATCTATGTTTGCGGATTACGTCGGGGCACCGAAAACGATAACGAAAATAAACCGTACCGAATACAGCAGAATGTTTTTTGATAAAGGTATCGGAAGCGTCGTAAGTCCGAAAGAACTGACGGCAAACGACATAATCAGATACGTAAGAGCTATGGGGAATACTACCGGCGGCGCAGTGAGGACTCTTCACAGGATAGTTGACGGAAAAGCGGAAGCACTCGAGTTCGAAGCGGTAGATACGACGAAAAATCTGAACATACCGTTAATGAAGCTGAAATTGAAAAAAGATATACTTATTGCGTGTATAAACAGAGGCGGACAGGTGATCATTCCGCGAGGCAACGATTACATAGCAAAAAGAGATATCGTAATAGTGGTAACGAATGCCGACAGAGTCATAAGCGATCTTAACGATATATTTGCCGAGGAAGCAAAAGAAGACCGAGGTTCTGAAGTATGAATATAAAAATCGTAGGGAATTACGTTGGAAAAGCGTTGATAATAGAAGCGGCTTTTATGCTGCCGGCGCTGATAATAGCTTTGAGTCTCGGAGAGACGAGTTCGGCTTTTGCATTTTTATATACGATAATAGCGGCGGCGGCGGTCGGAGTTTTGTTTATCAGTCTGAAAAGCAAAGAAGAAATGGTATATTCCCGAGAGGGTTTCGTTATAGTTTCGATAACGTGGATAGTGTTATCTCTTGTCGGAGCGATACCGTTCTGTATAAGCAAAGCGATACCGAATTATCTCAACAGCGTTTTTGAGACGGTTTCGGGTTTCACGACTACGGGAGCAAGCATACTGAATAACGTCGAGATACTGCCGAAGAGCATTTTGTATTGGAGAAGCTTCACCAACTGGCTCGGCGGAATGGGAGTTATAATGTTTTTGCTGGCGATAGTTCCGGACATAAAAGACAGCGGAACTATCAGAATGATGAAAGCGGAGAGCCCCGGACCTGTAGTCGGAAAGCTTGTTCCGAAGCTTAAGAGAACGGCGATCATACTTTATGAGATCTATATTGCGCTGACGCTGTTGGAGACGATATTGCTGCTTGCGGGCGGAGTACCGTTTTTTGACAGTCTCTGTATAGCTTTGTCAAACGCGGGAACCGGAGGGTTTTCAATTAAAAACGCGAGCATAGGGTTTTATAACGACTACGTTCAGATAGTCGTCGGAATATTCATGTTATTGTTCGGAGTGAACTTCAACGTATTTTATCTTATTTTGCTGAAACGCTTCAAACAGGCGATACGCAGCGAAGAATTCAGAGTATATTGCGGGATAGTCATATTCTCAACGGCGTTGATAACGATAAACACAATGAATCTTTTCGCGAATATCGGCGAGGGGTTGAAGCATAGCTTTTTCCAGGTCGCGACGATCATATCTACGACGGGATTTGCAACGACGGATTTCAATTTGTGGCCTGAGTTTTCAAAGTGTTTGATGGTACTTTTGATGCTGATAGGAGCCTGTGCGGGCTCGACTGCGGGAGGTACCAAGATCGCAAGGACGCTGATACTGATCAAATCCTTCAAAAACACGATACAAAAGCTGATACATCCGAGAAGCGTAAAGATAATAAAAATAGACGGCGAGAAAACGGAAGAGAACTCCGTCAAGGAAGTCCACGCGTATTTTACGGCTTACGTTCTGATCTTTGCGGTGTCGATACTTGCGGTTTCGTTCGATAATTTCGGATTCGATACTACGATCACGTCGGTAGCGGCGACGCTGAACAATATAGGACCGGGACTCGGAGCGATAGGACCTACGGGAAATTACGCGGGATTTTCGGCTTTCAGCAAAATAGTGCTTATACTTGATATGCTGATAGGAAGACTCGAGATATTCCCGGTGTTGATGCTTGCAGCGCCGTCGATTTGGAAAAGACAAAAATGACAATTTGCAGAAAAAAGCACTGTGAGGAGAAAAACCGCACAGTGCTTTTGGTTTTATAAATTAACGATATTCAGGGAGAGCCCCGATTGCAAAACGTCGATAATACCGTAAGACGGAGGACCGGAAGTGTTGCAGCGCAAAGAGCCGGGATTCATAATATAAAGTCCGTTTGAATATTTGGTGAAGGGAGTGTGGGTATGGCCGAAAAGAAGAAGGTCGGCTGAAATGTTTTCGGCGTGGGCGATGATATCGTCATAAGAATATTTGACGTTGAACAGGTGACCGTGGGTAAAAAATATACGTTTACCGTTAAATTTTATTTCGTTTGAAACGGGATACGACGAACAAAAATCGCAATTTCCGGATACGGCGAGCAAATTGATCGAGGGATATAACGAAACGAGTTTTTCTATATCGCGATGACCGTCTCCGAGAAATATAAAGAGAGAGGTGTCGTCGAATCTGTCAGATACTGTTTTTTCGAGGGACGAGAAAGCTCCGTGACTGTCGGAAAGGACCGTGAGCCGCATATACAGACTCCTTCAAGAATAAATCAGAAGATTATAACATAAAAATATATCAGACATATTATATTATAGGTTTAAAAAATATACAAGAGAAAGCTGGAATTATTATGAACAATGAACTTGATATGAACGCGGTACAAAAGAGGCTGTTTTTACTTTCGGCAAGTGCGAGGCTCGGGATAAGTCCCGAAAAGCTGAAAGAAAAGCTTGAGAACGGAGAGATAAAATCGGCGATCGAAAAGAGCGGTCAGCTGGGCGAGCTCAACAGGATAATAAAGGATAAAGCGGCGTTGGAGAAATTATTGAATAATGACAGCGTAAAGGAACTGATAAGGAAGATGAAAGAGGGAAAATAATATGGATGAGCTGTCGGCGGCATTGAATAATATATTGACGAGTGAAGAAGGAATGAAAAAAATAAGTGAAATAGCGTCTGCACTCGGGCTCGGCAGCGAAACCGGAGACAGTAAGAAAAATAAAAGCGAAGAAACGCCGGCAGCCGAAAATAAACTTTTGGATAACGCGGACATAGGAAAAATAGTCGGCATATTTTCGAAATTGAACAAAGAGGATAAAAATATCGTCTTGCTGAATGCATTGAAACCTCATCTGAAAGACGGAAAAAAGGTCGACGAGGCGATAAAACTGCTGAAAATAATGAATTTACTTCCTGAGCTGAAGGATAGCGGGATATTGGAGGGCATATTGCGTTGAACTGTCGCAGCAATTACTATACGGAAGAAGAAATCGAACGTATGCGCAAAGATGCTGAAAAAAGAGCAAGGGAAATGAATGAAAGGAACAGGAAGATAGTCAAAAGAGCGCCGGAAGGGAGAGACGGAGAAAACGCTGAGAAAGGTGAAACGAGACAAAAGGAAGCGGTCAGCGAAAAATCAATAAAAAGTACCGGGATCGAAGAAGGGAAAATAATAATTATTTTATTGCTGCTGCTTTTGATGAATGAAAAGGGAGACCCGAAACTGATACTTGCATTAATGTGGATATTGATATAAAATATTATTGTAATTTGTTTGGATACAGAGCTTCGGCGGAATAAAAAACGGAAGTATAAATATGAATTTATCAAACGGAGAATTACTGCAAAAAATAAAAGAATACGGATTTTCGGATATAGGGATCTGTGAGTTTTCGAAGGTATTGCCTTTGATAAAATGCAGAGGAGCATTAAGAGTACCGCAGGAAGCAAAAAGCGTGATAGTCGGAGTTTTTGCTTACGGATGGATCGGAAATAAGAAAATCGGGAACAAGAACGTTGCTGAGTATGCGGCGATAGACGACTATCATCTTACGGTCGGAAAGATACTTGAAGATGCGGCAAAGTGGCTTGAAAAAGAATATCCCGGGGAAGAGTTCGTGAGTTTTACGGACAATTCCCCGATAAGAGAAGTAGAGGCGGCTTATTTGGCGGGGCTCGGGAAGATCGGGAAAAACGGATTGCTGATACACGAAAAGTACGGAATGAGGATATTCATAGGAGAAATAATAACGCCTCTCGATATAGCTGACGAAGCGCAGCCGAAGGGCAGATGTACGGGATGCGGAGCATGTATAAAAGAATGTCCGACCGGAGCGATAAGCGAAGACGGCTGCAA
>JAGAEK010000189.1 GCA_017828835.1 Oscillospiraceae bacterium
GCAAGATTCGCAACAGCTTTGACTTCCGCGATACCGTATTCCTTTTTGCTCTTTTCCATAGCTTTTCCTCCCATTTTCAAAACGATTTTCAATAAAAAGCGACACCGCTTCAAGTATGACCCATAAAGATTAAAACATCCGTTTTAAAATGTTTCAGCATCCTACAGGGCGATTGCTGTACTCGCGGTGCCACCTGTATTTTTTCTCTTTTTGAAAATCGATCAATTTTCCGCCGACTGACGCGCGGCTCTGCGGCGCACCTACTCGGATCTCTCCTTTCGGATTGCAGCTCGAAAAGTGTTATTCATGCAGGTCTGCCATACGGCTCCCACCGTCCCGTATTCGCTGCCGGCAAATTGTCTGCATTACTTCTCTTTTCTCAAACGCTTTTATTGTAAGTTATTCTATTCCACGTCCTGTAAGGCATCGTACCCTTCTTCACCGGTACGGACCTTGACTACGTTCTCTACGTCGTAAACAAAAATCTTTCCATCACCTATGTGCCCCGTGTAGAGCACTTTCTTTGCGGTCTCTATGACATCCCTTACCGGGATCTTACTGACAACAATATCCACTTGCACCTTGGGTCTCAAGTCTGTTTCCACCGCGACGCCGCGGTAGAATTCCGCATGGCCCTTCTGCATACCGTAACCCATTACGTGTGAAACCGTCATACCCGTGATGCCGAGTTTGGACATAGCATCCTTCAAGGCATACAGTTTTTCTTCCTTGAAGACGATCTCCACTTTTGTAAACTTGCGTCCGTCACCGTTGAACGAGGGCTCCCGTCTTACAGGAACAGCCTCAGCCGGCGGCGTAGTCCCGGTAACCGCTACGATCTGCTCACCTGTGCCGAATTCCGAATACTTATCTACAGCAGGCATAAAGTCTGCATACGCGCTGGGCAGACCGTGCTCGCTTGTGTCAAGGCCGGAGAGTTCATCTGCGGGTTTGGCACGCAGAAAATCTATTTTCTTTAAGAATTTAAAGAACAGTAACATCGTGAAAACAGCCCAAGCGGCAACGGATACGAGTCCTGTTAACTGCAGTCCGAGCTGTGTAAACTTGCCTGTATACAGAAGGCCGTTAAGTCCTGCCGGCGCATTCGGATTTGCAAGAAGACCTACGGCGATCGTTCCCCAAATTCCGTTTGCGCAGTGGACGCCTACCGCTCCGACGGGATCATCGATATGCAACTTCAGATCAAGACCTTCAACGACAAGCACAACCAGTATGCCGGCAACCAGACCGACTATACCCGCGCCGATGGCGTCAAAAGCGTCGCAGCCGGCGGTTACGGCAACAAGTCCTGCAAGCGAGGCGTTCAAACACATTGAAACATCCGGCTTACCGTTCTTGATCCAAGTATAGACCAGCGTGGTGCAGGTAGCTACGGAAGGTGCGATGGTCGTTGTCAGAAAAATTGCTGAAAGTTCTGTCGGTGTTGTCGCGGCCGCTCCGTTAAAACCGTACCACCCAAGCCAAAGGATAAACACGCCCAGTGCGCCCAAAGGGATCGAATGGCCCGGAATAGCATTGACTTTGGTAATTTTACCTTCCCTATTCGTAACATACTTGCCGATGCGCGGTCCAAGGACAGCAGCACCGATCAGTGCCGCAATACCTCCAACCATATGGATGGCACAGGAGCCGGCATAATCGTGAAATCCGAGTTTGCTCAACCAGCCTCCGCCCCAGATCCAATGTGCTTCAATGGGATAAATCACCAAACTGATCACAGCGGAGTAAACACAATATGCCGAAAATTTCGTTCTTTCCGCCATAGCACCCGAAACGATTGTAGCAGTTGTAGCGCAGAAAACCAGATTGAAAACAAAATAGCTTGCATCGGTATAGCCGTCAGTCGGAGATGCTATAAACTCCTTAAAGTGGGTGAACAAATTCAGATTCGGCTTCCCTATCAATCCGAACAGGGTATCTTCACCCATCATAAGCGTATATCCGAGAACCGAGAACACTATGGTACCTATGCAAAAATCCATAAGATTCTTCATAATGATATTGCCGGCGTTCTTCGCACGGGTAAAACCGGTTTCGACCATTGCAAAACCTGCCTGCATCCAAAACACCAATGCTGCACCTATCAAAAACCAAAATTCAACAGACATAACCATTTACCCTCTTGCCGCATTATCTGACGCCGAACAACAGATCGGCATAAGACGGGAACGGCCAATAGTTCTTCGCGGTAAGGGTCTCCGCTTCGTCGCAGGCAAGTCTTAACTCACCCATAAGTTCGAGAACGTTATCGCGTATCATGACCGATTCGGCTCCGATATCCTCGGCGTTATCCAAATCTATGAGCGCATCCTCAAGCTCCTCGGTTTTTGAAAAGATCCGGTCGGTAAGTTCAGAAAGTTTTTTGACCATACTGTTTTCATAATTGCAGGCAATCGAGGGATCGATCGCTTTTTTCGCGGTCGCCGCCTTAACGACGTCCGTCGTATAGGTTTCGATCGCGGGTATTATCTGCGTTTTTGCCATGCTGACCATTGTGTTCGCTTCTATTATAACAGTTTTACAATAATTTTCCAGTGTAATTTCATATCTCGATCTGATTTCTTCTTCCGTTAACACTCCCTGAGAAGTCAACATATCCACGTTTTTCTTGTCAAGCAGATGCGGTATGCAGTCGGCGGTGGTACGGTAATTGAGCAGACCGCGTTTTTCGGTCGCTTCTTTTACCCAGTTCTCATCGTAGCCGTTACCGTTGAAAATTATTCTCTTATGCTCTTTTATCGTCTTATGAAGTATACCGTAAAGCGTATGTTCAAAATCCTCCGCAGCTTCCAGCTCGTCGGCAAATATCTTCAAAGATTCCGCAACGGTACTGTTCAGCATAATATTCGCGCAGGCGATACTGTTTGAAGATCCGAGCATACGGAACTCGAATTTGTTTCCCGTAAAAGCAAATGGAGACGTTCTGTTTCTGTCGGTCGTATCGCGGTTGAATTTCGGGAGTACGTCTACTCCGAGTTTCATCTGTATCTTTTCTGCGCCTTTGTAAGGCGTATCGGTTTCGATCGCCTCAAGCACGGCGTTAAGTTCTTCTCCGAGGAACATCGAAACAACAGCCGGAGGCGCTTCGTTAGCACCGAGCCTGTGATCGTTGCCGGCCGTCGCCACAGATATGCGGAGAAGATCCTGATAATCGTCCACCGCTTTTATCACCGCGCACAAAAACAGCAAAAACTGTGCGTTCTCATAAGGCGTGGCGCCGGGAGAAAGCAGATTTTGGCCTGAATCGGTCGAAATTGACCAGTTGTTATGCTTGCCGCTTCCGTTGACTCCGGCAAACGGTTTTTCATGGAGCAGACAAACCAGACCGTGCTTCGAGGCGACCTTCTGCATGATCTCCATCGTAAGCTGGTTATGGTCGGTCGCGATATTGGTCGTCGTATATATAGGCGCAAGCTCATGCTGTGCCGGTGCGACCTCGTTATGCTCCGTTTTCGCAAGAATACCGAACTTCCAAAGCTCGTTGTTCAATTCTTCCATATATGCGGCAACTCTCGGCTTGATAACACCGAAATAATGATCGTCCATTTCCTGACCCTTCGGCGGCTTCGCACCGAACAGAGTACGTCCGGTGAGTCTGAGATCCGGACGTTGTTCGTACATTTCCTTCGTTATAAGAAAATATTCCTGCTCCGGACCGACGGAACTGTTGACGCGTTTCACGCTGTCGTTTCCGAACAATCTGAGGATACGCAGCGCCTGCTTGTTGAGCGCCTCCATTGAACGAAGCAACGGAGTTTTTTTATCAAGCGCCTGACCGCCGTAAGAGCAGAACGCCGTCGGAATACACAGCGTTTTGCCTTTGATAAATGCATAAGACGTCGGATCCCAGGCGGTATAACCTCTCGCCTCGAACGTTGCACGAAGTCCGCCGCTCGGGAAAGAAGATGCGTCCGGTTCGCCTTTTATAAGCTCTTTGCCGGAGAATTCCATAATAACTCCGCCGTCCGGCGACGGAGAAATAAAACTGTCATGTTTCTCGGCGGTAATTCCTGTCAGAGGCTGGAACCAATGGGTATAGTGTGTAGCACCTTTTGAAACCGCCCACTCCTTCATCGCTTCGGCAACCGCGTTCGCTACGCCGATATCCAGTTCTTTGCCTTCGTCTATGGTCTTTTTGAGCGAAGAATATACCTTCGCCGACAACATCGCTTTCATCACTCTGTCGTCAAACACCAAACTTCCGAAATAATCTTTTACCGTCTCCATGATACATCCTCCTTTATTACTTATAAAAAAAGACACCTTTAACGTCAGGAGAGACCCCTGCAACGTTAAAGACGCCATTGCCTTTACAAATATAAAAACGTTTCGTTTTTCTAAAATACTCTCGTATTATACTACCGCAAAAATCACTTGTCAACCGATTTTTTGAATTTTTTATCCGAAATCCTGCAAAATTTTAAAAAATCAGCGCAAACCTAGCCATATTTTCCCCAAAACCGTAGAAAACCGGTTTGATATGTGTTATAATATCAATTAGTTTTATCACTCAAGAAAAGA
>JAGAEK010000190.1 GCA_017828835.1 Oscillospiraceae bacterium
GACTTGACTATAACGTCGTTCAGGATATTTGTGCAAATATAAAAAAATGCAAAGATCTCGGCGCTGAGATAGGTATAGTCGTAGGAGGAGGAAACTTCTGGAGAGGACGCTCAAGCGGCGAAATGGACAGAACAAGAGCCGATCATATGGGAATGCTCGCTACGGTTATAAATTCTCTTGCTCTTGCGGACGCTCTAGAAAAACTTGAATGAGACGTAAGGGTCATGACGGCGCTTCCGATGCAAGCTATAGCGGAGCCGTACATTCGGAACAGAGCCGTACATCATTTGGATAAAGGTAAAATCGTTATTTTCGGAGCAGGTACGGGAAATCCGTTTTTCTCAACCGATACGGCGTCGGCGCTGCGCGCAGCTGAAATCGACGCGGACATTATCTTCAAAGCTACGAACGTCGACGGAGTTTATGACAGCGATCCCAACAAAAATCCAAACGCGAAAAAATTTGAAGAATTATCGTTTAAAGAGGTCCTTGACAAAGAACTCAAAGTAATGGACAGCACGGCCGCTTCATTGTGCAAGGATAATAATATACCGATACTTGTTTTCAGCGTTAAAGAACCCGAAAATATATATCGCGCTATTACCGGAGAAAAAATAGGTACGATAGTTAAAATGAACTGACAATAAAAATATTAAGAAACGGAGGGTCATTTATGAAAGAACATCTTAAAATCTATGATGAGAAAATGACAAAAACAGTCGGAGCTTTGAAAGAGGAAATGTCTACGATCAGAGTCGGAAGGGCTAATCCCGCCGTTCTGAACAAAATAACGGCGGATTATTACGGAGTTCCGACGCCGATACCTCAAATGGCGGCGATATCCGTGGCGGAAGCAAGAATACTTGTTATACAGCCTTGGGACAGATCATCGCTGAAAGCGATAGAAAAAGCTATACTCATGTCGGATATCGGTATAAATCCTCAAAATGACGGCATGTCTATAAAAATAGTATTCCCGCCGCTTACAGAGGAAAGAAGAAAAGAAATATGCAAAAAAGTTCAAAAGAACGGGGAGGATTCTAAGGTTGCTATACGTTCGATAAGACGTGACGCAATGGATACTTTCAAGGTGCAGAAGAAAAATTCCGAAATTACGGAAGACGATTTGAAAATTTATGAAAAAGATATTCAGGAGCTTACGGATAAATACTGCAAGGATATCGATAAGATAGTTTCAGACAAAGAAAAAGAAGTTATGGAAGTCTGATTTTTATACAAATATAATCATAAAAAATACAGAGGGGCGGAAAGCGTTGAAAGAGAAAGATGCGGAAAAAGCGTTACCGGTTCACGTCGGATTGATAATGGACGGCAACGGAAGATGGGCAAAACGACGCGGACTGCCCCGTAGTTTTGGACACAAAAAAGGCGCCGATACATTTACAAAAGCGGTTGAATGGTTTGGAAACAGAGGAGTCAAATATCTGACCGTGTATGCTTTCTCGACCGAAAACTGGAAAAGACCCAAGGAAGAGATAGACGGAATAATGAATTTATTGGACGAATATCTCGATAAAGCGGATAATAACGTTGAGAAAAATATAAAAACGGTATTTATCGGTGACAGAGAACGGTTGGATAAAAATCTACAAAACAAAATGAGACATCTTGAAGAAGAAACTTCAGGGTGTACTGGGATCACGGCGATCCTGGCGATAAATTACGGCGGAAGAGACGAAATTGTAAGAGCTGTTCGTGAAATAGCAAAAGAAGCAAAGTACGGTAAAGTTAATGAGATAACAGAGGAATATATCGGTAACAAACTGTATACTGCGGGGATACCCGATCCGGACGTAATAGCGCGTCCCAGCGGAGAACAAAGGCTGTCGAATTTTCTTCTTTGGCAGTCGGCGTATTCCGAATTTATTTTTATGGATACGCTTTGGCCTGATTTTTCGGAAAAAGACGTCGATTATATTCTTGATGAATACGCGAAAAGAAACAGAAGGTTCGGAGCGTTATAAAAGGACGGTAGTACACAATGAAAACAAGGGTAATATCTGCGGCTGTAGCGTTAGTGCTGTTGGCTGCGGCTATGTATTTTTACAGAACTGTTGCATTTGAGATATTGATCGCGTTGATATCTGCGATCGGAGTTTATGAAATGTGTTGCGCGGTAGGCATGAACAAAACTTCGATCCCTACGGTCTGTATGAGCGCGGCGTTTGCTTTTATATTCATATTCAGAGAATACAAAGGTTTCAACAAATATTTTCCGGTTGCCGCAATCGTTTTGCTGTTAACGGTATTTGTTATTCAACTGAAAAATTTCTCGACGCAGCAGTTTAAGGATACGGCTTTTTGCATTATGTCGGCAATACTTATTCCGCTTTCGTTTTCGTCGCTTGTACTTATGAAAATGAGATTTACCGGATATGCTGAGGGTATGTTTTACATCTTGCTTGCGTTGGCGGGAGCATGGATACCCGATACGGGAGCTTATTTTGCAGGACGGTTATTCGGAAAAAGGAAGCTTTGTCCACAAATAAGCCCGAAAAAAACGGTCGAAGGTGCAATAGGCGGATTTATTGCGGGAATAATATTTTTTGTGTTGTACGGATTCGTGTTCGGCAGGATAGCGGGATTTAACGTCAATTATTTGTATCTCGTTTTACTTTCCCCGATAGTGACCGCGGTGTCGATAATAGGGGATCTGAGCGCGTCGGTGATAAAAAGGCAGGTCGGCATAAAGGATTACGGAAAGATCATGCCGGGACACGGCGGAGTTATGGACAGATTCGACAGTGTTCTTTTTACGGCTCCGGTAACATATATATTTATAAGTTTTTTGCCGATCGTTTTTTAACACGGACCGATTTACGGAAAGGGTTTACTCAAAATGAAAAAAATTTCGATACTTGGTTCTACGGGCTCGATAGGTACACAGGCCATTGAAGTATGCCGTAGATTGAAATATAAGGTCAACGGTATATCGGCGGGGAAAAATATAAAGAAAATAGAGGAGCAGGCAAGAGAGTTCAATCCGAAAATTATATCTCTTCAGGATGAAAAAGCGTATAAAGAGGCAAAAACGGTTCTTGCCGATATGGATTGTAAAATACTTTGCGGAGAAGATGGAAACTGCGAGGTCGCAAGTATTGAAGAAAACGATATCGTGCTTAATTCCATAGTCGGAATAAGCGGACTCGTGCCTACTGCGGCGGCGATAAAGGCGAGAAAAACGGTTGCGTTGGCAAATAAAGAAACCGTTGTAGCTTCCGGCGGAATGATAATCGAAATGGCCAAAGAATACGGTGTGAAGATATTGCCGGTCGACAGCGAACATTCGGCGGTGTTTCAGTGTATGCAGGGGATACCCGACGGAAGTCTTTCAAAAATAATTCTGACCGCTTCAGGAGGGCCGTTTTTCGGAAAGAAAACAGAGGAGCTTCAAGAAGTAACAGCAGAAAAGGCGCTGCGGCATCCTAACTGGAGCATGGGAGGAAAGATAACCATCGACTGCGCAACGCTTATGAACAAAGCGCTTGAAATAATCGAGGCGGCGTATCTTTTCGGGGTAGATGAGAAAAATATAGACGTAGTGGTACACCGTGAAAGCGTTATACATTCGCTTATCGAACTCAAAGACGGTTCCGTTTTGGCACAGCTAGGCGTTCCTGATATGAAAATACCGATCCAGTACGCGCTGACATACCCGAAAAGAGAGAAAAACGATGTAAAGCATTTATCATTGACAGACTATGGAAGGCTTACGTTTTATACTCCTGACTACGAAACTTTTGAATGCTTGAAAGCGGGGCGTGAAGCGTTGAGAAGAGGCGGACTTTACCCTTGCATAGTAAACGGCGCAAATGAAAAAGCGGTCGAAATGTTTTTTAACGGAAAGATAAAATTTACTGATATAGGAAAAATCGTTTCGGGCTCGCTTGATTTAAAAGCAACAGGCGATCTCAATATAGAAACTATACTCAAAACCGATAAAATCGCAAAAGAATACGCTGAAAACTTCA
>JAGAEK010000191.1 GCA_017828835.1 Oscillospiraceae bacterium
GAACCAAATCATAAGCAAGAGAAACACGGACTATAAAAGCAGGCATGCAATCGACTCCTTTATATAGAAAGCTATGTATCAATATGCTGATTTCGACTCGTATATTATATCATAATACGACTGTTTCCGTCAATATAAAAAAGCACGCCGATGAAGCGTGCTTTTTCGATTGAAAGCTGATTCTGATTCAAAAATCGATTTTGATATAAGCCGAACTGCCGGTATCGTTCGTCCCGCCGTCGCTGTGGACCAGCTCATAGATCGCGTTCCTGCCGGCGTTCTTAGCGTAATACAACGCCTTGTCCGCATAATTCGCAATCTCAAGAATAGTATCCGTCTTATCCGTTATAGTGACGTTGATAACACCCGCGGAAAGCGTCAATCTGCCTCCGTTCGGATTCTTTTCATTGGGGATATCGGCGAGCCGTATGTCTTTGCAGATAATGCGCGCTATATCGCAGACCTCGCCGTTAGTCAATCCTCTCGTTATTCCGAAGAATTCGTCGCCGCCGTATCGGGCGAAGCGGACGTTCTTTGTTTCACGTTTGCGGCAGACGTCGGCGACCTGTCTTATGATTTCGTCGCCCTTAGCGTGACCGTAGGTATCGTTGCACTCCTTGAAACAGTCGATATCAATGAAGATGACTCCGACCTTCTGACGCTTTTTAGCGGCGCTCTCAATGAACTCCGACGAAACGCGAAGCAGCGCGGAACGGTTGAGAAGCTTTGAAAGAGGGTCACGGGAGACAAGATCTTCGTTTTCGCGCATTTTACGTTTCAGTTTGCGGATCTCCGCTTCAGCGCTGCGCGTCGTATTGTGGAGCTTCATTTGCATCTCCCTCAATTCGCGCATTTGCCTTTCGTTAAGCTCCTCGCATTTAGAGAAATACTCGGTCGCGAGTTCGTATTCGCCGAAATTCTTATAATAATTCGCTATCATACGGGTCGCGAACAGCTGTTCGAGTGTTCCCTCGTTGTTTTCCGCGAATACGGTCATGAGATCAAATATCCTTTTTGAGCGCTCACGGTCTTTATTGTTTGTTATGAAGCGCGAAACCTCGCAAAGATCGTCATACAAAGGAAGCGGATAAATGTTTTTCGGGAAGCTCGACAAAGCGGTGTCTATATATCCGTTGCCAGCTTTTATATCCTCGCGAAGATACGAAACGATAGCGCGCCTTATGTAATAATCACATACGAGGGGTTTGAACTCCACTTTATCGAGCAAGCCGTATATGGAATCGAATATTTCATCCGCACGCTCGAGCTCGCCGACGTCCTTATGGCACCCCGCGAGATTGACGGAATACATGAAATAGTCGGTGTATTCTTCGCCGTAGTCTTTTTTGAGCAACTCAAGGCATTCGTTCAGATACTTTATGCTTTTTCGGGGCTCATCCATCGCGTGATAACTGACCGAAATGTTATTCAGCGCAGTTATCCTGAGCTGACCCTTGAGGCGGTGTCTTTTCACTATGCCGTAGGCCGTCTCGTCGCAGACGAGCGACATCTGATTATTCCCCTGGTCGATATACGCCCTGCCGAGAACGTGATAAGCCCTCACGAGCAGGTCGTATTCGCCGGTGTCTTTGAGGATGGTGACCGCCTTAAGAGCGTTGAGAAGCATACCGCGCAGATCGTCCTC
This sequence comes from Oscillospiraceae bacterium, assembly GCA_017828835.1. Lineage (GTDB taxonomy): Bacteria > Bacillota > Clostridia > Oscillospirales > Ruminococcaceae > RGIG8367. The sequence continues at coordinate 1,646 of JAGAEK010000191.1, forward strand.
GTCGCTGTAAGCCATGGCAAGGTAGCAATATGCGGCGCCAAGCATCAGGATATCGCCGGATTTGCGGCCCTCGCTGACGCAGCGCTTCAGTTCTTTTATCTGTTTCTGCACGTCGTCCTTGTATTTTTCACACGTTTGAAGTACGACTGAAATAGATTTATTCTTTCCCATATTGTCACCTTTTTGCAGTTATCTTTTCTGTATTGTAACATAAAAGTGAGGTGCTTTCAATCCTTTAACGCATAATTAATCTCGATTTGTCTGCCTTGATGATTTGAAAACTATTCTAATTCTTCCGGATGATCGGGATCTGCCCACTGTCTCAGAGGAAGCATATCTTCTCTCGTACACGAGTTTTCCAAGATGGAAAGAATTGCCTTTTCACTCATTTCGTCACTGCATCGTCTGATAGAAGAATAGGCCTCCACAATGCTCTCATCATCACACACTGAGAAGCAGTCTGCATAAGATACGATTTCCGAGTGTACATGCTTTCCATTCATATTAACGTATTCAGCGCAAAGCACATTTTCTTTCACATATTCTTCCGCCTTCAAATATGCATCGTCGAATGTGGCGGCATCCAACATCAAAATGGACTCCTCCAAAAATATCTCTCCGGTTTCAACCTTATGCCGAATAATCATTTTAACACTATACTTCATACAGATTCCTCCATGCCATTCTTCTTATGAAAATGATACCATAAATCTCAACGTAAATCAATAATAAAAAAACCTCTAATGCTTTGGTAAACAAAAGAGGTTTCTTTTATGGTCGGAGTGACGGAGTTTAATTATCGTTTAAACCGAACCAAGGGAAAGCACAATCCTTGAGCAAATTAACTATATCATTTTCAATCATAGTCATATCTGAAGAAGATGTAATTGACCACCATTTATCAAATCCGTATTTTGATGAAAGCATAGCAAGCCGTTTACTATCATTGGGATTATTGCAATCATATTCTTTAAACTTTTCATCAATCTTAACGTTGCTACTCTTTCTCGCAATATTGATAGTAAAAAGCAATTCTGATCTGTCGCTATATAAAGACTTCTGAAAGTTTATCAAATAACCGGAATAAACACCGCCATTTTCCAAAAACAGTCTGAAATTAAATTTGTCTTTTTTAAATCCGAGTTCTTTTAACAGATTAGCGTGTATCATTTTCAGAAGAGTCTTGAACTTTTCTTCATTTGTAGAAATCTCTGAATATTGTTCAGTTACCATATTTATCCCTCCGGAGAAAATTAGTGATTATAAAAATCGAGTATCCATAACTCAAGTCCGTTATGAATACTCGATATGGTCGGAGTGACGGGACTTGAACCCACGGCCTCTTGGTCCCGAACCAAGCGCTCTACCAAACTGAGCTACACCCCGAACGGTCGCTGCGTGACGCAACAGTTGATATTATGACAAAAAACAGACGAAAAGTCAAGTGCTTTTTCTATTTTTTCGAAAAAGCGTATACCGTTTCCGATCTCCACTCCTCGCCTTTACGCAAAACCGCCGAAGGAAACGCCGGCTTGTTCGGCGCGTCCGGGAAGCCCTGCGTTTCAAGACAGAAGGCCTGACGGCGGAAATACGGCTTGCCGCTCTTCCCTTTCCCCTCGCTTTCGCCGAGGAAATTGGAGGTGTAAAGCTGCATTCCGGGGCGGTCCGTGCGGCATTCGAGCGCGATGCCGCTTTTATCGGAATAAGCTCGCGCGGCGGTGCGCAGTCCGGTGCCGGAGATAACGAAGTTGTGATCGAATCCCGCGCCGTATTCTATTTGTTGATGGTCGGCATCGATATCGTCGCCTATACGCTTGAAGTCCTTGAAATCAAACGGCGTGCCCGC
>JAGAEK010000192.1 GCA_017828835.1 Oscillospiraceae bacterium
ACCGGAAACAATTCTCCCGCCGTTCTTCTTATTCCCGGTTCTGGTCCGAGCGACTGTAACGAAACTATTGGATTGCTGACGCCTTTTAAGGATATCGCCCTCGGCTTGGCGAAAAACGGCATCAATTCTCTGAGATTTGAAAAACGGACATATCGTTATCCCGACAGGTTTACATCGAAAAGCGGGATTGACGAGGAATACTATGACGACTGCAAAGCGGCTGTATTATGGCTTGAAAAGCAAGAGGCGAGTGGGATCTATCTGTTAGGTCACAGTCTCGGCGGACAGATCACGGCAGTCTTGGCGAAAGAGGTCAACGCAAAAGGCGTAATTCTTTTCAACAGTTCTGCCCGCCACCTTGCGGACATTTCCGCGGATCAATACTCTCTGCTCGATCCGTCAAATAAAACCGCTTATGAACAGTACGCGCAGGCGGCAAAAGCGACGGCTGCGAGCACGGCAAAAGGATTGTACTATTACGGTGTGACCGACTATTATTGGGCAAGCTATAATCAGATGAACGTAATCGAATCGCTGAAAAACTCGTGCCTTCCCGTTCTGATCATCAACAGCACGGCTGATAATCAAACTTTTACCGATGATCTTGAACTGTGGGAAAAGGGATTATCGAAAACAGAACAAGTAACGATTAAGATTTACGACGACATAAGTCATATCGGATATAAAATCGACACGAATGATACCGCGTTATTATACAAGCCAGCAGAGTTTCCGGTAGAATTGATAAATGAGTTTGTTAGAATAATAAAGTGATATAATCGAGGCGGGCATTACTTTAACTTTCCCGCCTTGCTCTAAAAGTTCGCGTTTTCTGCCAAGACAGCCGTGTATTTATGTGATATACTATAATCACAAACAATCGGCCGACGTTTGAAAATTAAAAACACGGAGGTTTAATTATGGAAAACAGTGAACTTGTTACAAAAGCGCTGCGGTATATAAGCAGCCAAACGGGAAACAGCGAACTGACGATAAAGGAGATCGCGGAACACGCGGGATTTTCGACCGACTACTTTAACAGGATATTTTTCGCTCACACCGGTTTCAACGTGATGGAGTATCTGCGGTTCTGCCGAATGAAAAACGCGGCGATACAGTTGAGAAATACCGGCGACAACGTATTGGATATAGCGTTGATGAACGGTTATGAATCGCATGAAAGCTTCACACGCGCCTTCAAGAAGCAATACGGGATTTCCCCCGTCGAATACCGCAAGAAATATATAAAAAGTCAGCCGCGCTACGGCGAGTATCATAACGATACCGTCTGCAAACGGTTGACGCACGAATTCGGTGTACTTAAACCGGCAGACAGAGACGACGTCATTGACCGGCTGCTTGAAAAGGATGCTGTCAAATACGGTTATACCGCCGCCTCCTTGATCGTCAACGGCGGGCCAGTCCTGTATGCCGGAGATGATTTCCGTAACGGTTGCGTATGGGTAACGGAGTGGTCCGACGGCTTTGAATGTTTTATAATATGCGACAGCTACGAAAAAGCCGCGGAATATTTGAAACTGTTTGAAGACGACCGTTTCCGGATCGTATTTCTTACCCTTGACAATGACGAAACGATAGTCGGCGTGTTTGCCAAATACGGAATAGAAGTGACGTCGATCGACCGCACATACGAAAATGTTTACACCGGCGGTCCGTTTGAAGCGAAAGCTCCGCAAGGAATATATATGCGCGAGCTGAAGTACGGTGATGCGGATCTGCTTACTCGTTTCAATGCAAAAAGAAATAAAAAACTGCATATGATAAACGGATTGATTAACGTTATGCATCAGAGGGACGTTCTCGGAATTGAGGACTGTATGGAGTTCTGTTTCGGAATGTTCCGCGACAACGAAATGATCGGTTTATCCATAGCAAGTCTGCATGCAATATGCACACGGATTTACGATAAATAACTGTATATATACCTATTTTATCGACGGCTGCGAGAGCGAAGACCTGTACGTTTATGCATATAAATACGTTACCGACAGAGTATCGGAAAAAGGCGCGCTGCCGTTTGACGACGTCCAAACGCCGCACACAGTTTCCGAACACCGATTCGGCAAATTCAATTCAGTCGACCTCGGCTATAGGCTCTCTTTGTGCCGGTGCGAGTTAAAGTACCAAGTGAAATAACAATCACAGTAGTCTAATTAGCAATATATTTAGAGACCTGTAGTAGATAGACATCCCCGCCACAACCGATAAGGCGAAGCGCGGCGGAGACGGCATCGGGCGAGGCAAAGCAGAGTCCGACAAAGACGATAAAACGGTTACTCATATATCGTAAAATGTATGAGTAAACGGAATTATCGTCTTTTTTGCTTTTTTAGGCTGTCGGATGTTGTTTTGAGAAATTGAAAATTTGATTTGATCCGGTGAAAACGGGCGGATATAAGCCTGTTTTCACCGGCTTTTTTGCTTGTTTGAAATGCGTTTGAAACTATCCGAATGAGGTTTTCGAGAAGAAAAAGCAGAAGTAAAAGTTATGCGAACATTTGTTCTGTCATAATAGAGTTACAGAATAAGAAAACAGGAGATTTCAGTTTTAATGAATACGATTTCGGTTCGGATTTTTGTAATACCTTCCGGACTGTCATAATGTTGTCAGAGGATAAGAAAACAGGAGCTATGCCGAGAACGAGGCAGGCCGAACAGATTTCTGAAACTGAATTAACCCGAAAGCATTGGTTTTTATCCATACCAACAAAAAACGGTATCTGAAATTTATCTTGCACCTGTTTCTGCGATAATAGAATTAGAGGATAAGATTGCAGGAGTACGATCTGAAAATCGACCGAAAAGAAAAGGCGTTCTGCGTAAACGCAAAAAAGAAAAGAATTTAAAGAATCAGAGAAACGGACATTGAAAGGAGATCCGTAAACGTCAAAGATGAAAGTCATTTGCTAAAGACAAAAAGAAAACCGGTATCGAGCTTTGTATCATACCGCAGAACAAAAAGAATTCTAAACATATTCCGAATTTGATCGGAGAAAAAAGATTCTTCTGATACGCACAGGTGTCAAAAGGACGTATCGGAAGGTTTTTGACCGTCCGATATAATTAACCTGAATTACGTCCCGCTGCAGACTGTTTTTAAATGCAGCCGTGAACCATAACGCGTAATAATGTGGGTATCATTAACTTCTTAACAAAAAAATATATGCCGAAAGGAGATTTAATACTATGGCACATAAAAACAAACTGAGC
>JAGAEK010000193.1 GCA_017828835.1 Oscillospiraceae bacterium
AAGCAGATCATTGAGATCCGTAATTTGATAAAGAAACTCGGAGAAAAACACACGGTCATACTTTCTTCGCATATATTGCCGGAAGTACAGGCGATATGCGACAGGATAATCGTCATCAGCAACGGAAAGTTAGTGGCTGACGACAAAGCGGAAAATCTTGCGAAAAATTTCAGCGAAGACCATAGACTGAACGTCAGGATAAAAGGGCCGGAAAACGATATAAAAACGGCGCTCGAGAGACTTAAGACGGTAAAATCCGTCGAAGCACTCGGAGAGAAAGAGAGCGGAAGTTTTGAATTTATGATCGAAGCAAACGATGATTCAGACGCGAGAGGCGACGTGTTCGAGACGGCGGCTGAAAACGGATGGGTGTTGCTCGGGATGAAGAGCGCGGAATTGAGTCTTGAAGAAGTATTTCTCAAGCTTACGAATAAATAAGGAGAGTGAAAAATAATGGGAGCGATAATGAGAAGAGAGATCAACTCGTATTTTACCTCCGCTGTCGGATATATTTTCATGGCGGTATTCTTTCTGTTGTCGGGGCTTTATTTCAGCAATTATTTCAGCGCCGGAGTGGCGGATATGAGTTATTTGTTCAGCGCAATGTTTACAATAACGATGTTTATGATACCGGTGCTCACGATGAGACTTATGAGTGAGGACAAGAAAAACAAAACCGACCAAGCGCTGTTGACGGCGCCGGTCAGTCTCGGAGGAGTAGTATTCGGAAAGTTTTTTGCGGCTTGTCTGATGTTTTTGATAACGATCAGCATAACGCTTGTGGAAGGTATCGCGGTCGCTGTCGTCGCCGAACTGAACTGGTCGCTGATATTCAGCAATTTTTCGGGGCTTTATCTGGCGGGCTGCGCAATGATATCGATAGGAATGTTCATATCGTCGCTGACTGAAAATCAGGTCATTGCGGCGGTGGGAGCGTTTGCGGCGGCACTTGCGATGTCGTTTCTCGACAGTATCATACCGAACATAAACAATGCGTTTTTGAAAAAAGTTGCGGTAGGAGCGTCGTTTACGAGCAGATATAAGGAATTCTACAGAGGAATACTGGACGTGTCCAACCTGATATTTTTCATAAGCATAATGGCGATTTTCGTATTTTTGACGATAAGGACGCTTGAAAAGAAAAGATGGAGCTGAGGAACGGAAAATAACGTCAAAAAACGAAAGGAACGTGAAAAAAGTGAAAGCAAGCAAAACAGAAATAAAAAGAAAATTCAAATACGGCGGATTTGCTACACTGATAACCGTAATATTTATCGTCGCGGTGGTGGCGGTGAATTTTATAGCGACCGGGCTTACCGATAAATACGGGCTGAGAGTGGATCTGACGGCGGACAACCGTTTTGAAATATCGAAAGAATCTAAGGAATACGTTAAAGGGATAGACAAAGACGTCGATATATATATACTTTACGAAGAGCAGGGATATAAGAACCTGAACGACCTTTATGCGCAGGCGGCGAGTGTTATAGAATCTTACGGCTACGCAAACAGCAGAATAAAGATACATTATGAAAATATAATCGAGAACCCGAGCTTTGTGAAAAAGTTCCCGAAGCTTGAGCTTGCGACGGGAGATATCGTCGTCAGCTGCGGAGAAAACGCGAAAAAGATATCGCCCTACGATATGTTTGAGGCGAAAGATGACAATACGATCGATTCTTACGTTGAAAGAGAGTTTACGAGAGCGATACTCTACGTTACAAGCGGTCAGGCAACGAAAGTAACGCTTGTGACCGGATATAATTCCGACGACGCGTCGGGGTTCGTCGATATTCTTGAAAACAACAATTATGAGGTCGTTGAAACAGCGCTTGCAACGGAGGAGATAGATCCGGAGTCAAAAGCCGTTATACTGTTCGGACCGAAGACCGACATACCCGAAGAAGCGGTCAAAAAGATAGACAAGTTTCTTGAAAACGAAGGAAAACTCGGAAAAACGCTGATATATTTCATGTCGTCGGATCCGTTGCTGGAACATATGGAAAATCTTGACGCGCTGCTCAAAGACTGGGGAATAGAAGTCGGATACGGTTACGTTTACGAAACGAACGGGAATAATATAATCGGATCGTCGCCGCTTGCGGTGTCGGCGGGCATCGTCGATAAGGATGCGGCGGGAAGCGTTGCCGACAAGGGACTTATTTTTGCGATAGCGAACGCAAGACCGATAAACTTTGCGTTTGAAAAAGACGGAAATTACGAAACGAAAACGCTCGTTGAATTTTCAAGTACGGCGGCGGTAATGCCGGAAGACGCGAGCGAGGACTATACGGCGACGGCGGAAGATATCTGCGGTCCGATGCCTGCAGTCGCGTATGCGACGTGTTCGAGATATTCGGGAACGACGCTGATACAGTCGAAAATAGCGGTGGTCGCAAGCACCGTTGCCGCGCAGGAGAACACGCTGAAAATATCTTCTTTTGCAAATGCCGAATATATGAGGAATTTCACGAACTACCTTACGGATACCGAAGAAGGAGTTTATATAGCGGCGAAAAATATATCGACGGATACGCTTATTGCGACGGAGAGCCAAAAATCGGCGGTACGCATCATATTCGTTTTTGTGATACCGGCGATCGTGCTTTTATGCGGCGCGGGCATATGGCTTTTCAGAAGACATAAATAAGGAGGAAAAGCTGTGTTTGATAGCGATAACGGTACTGAACGTGTAAATCGTAAAAAGAAAAAGGGCAAGATGTGGAAAACGCTCGTGATATTGCTTGCCGGAGCGCTCGTACTCGGCGCGGGAGCGTATTTTATAACTTCGGGGAAAGACAACGGAGTTTCCGAAAGCTCGGGCAAGGAAACGATAGTGCTGTTTTCTTCGTCGGCACTGAAAGAAGTTTCGGTCGAGAACGGCAAAGGCGGATATACGCTGACCGTAGACGAAAGCGGAACGGGGACTGTGCCGGAGCTTAGCGGTATACCGACGAACTTGAAAAACATAAAGTCGGTCGTGCAAAAAAGCGGCAAAATATCCGCGGCACAGCTTGTAAAGGAAGATCTGAGCGATTCCGAAGAATACGGACTTTCACAGCCTTCAGCGAAGATTGAGATCAAATACGGCGACGGAGAAAGTTTCAAGATCTCTTTGGGCGACAGCGTCCCGGGAAACGTCGGGGTCTACGCGGAGTGCGGAGGAAAAATTTATATAATCCAGAATACTGCCGCAAACGTTTATTTTTACGGCTATAACGATCTTGCCGATCTTGCGCTTACGCCTGAGGTCGATCCGGAAAACGAGGTCGTTATTTTCGGAGATATAGAGCTCGGCGGATGGTCGCGAAAAGAGAAGATAATGATAAGCCGTACCGAAGAAGACGAAGACACACCGCTTTTGGTGGCGGCGGGATTTGAGATGACGGAGCCGAAAAGAAGACTTGTCAGTTTCGAGGCGGCGGACGAAATATTCAACTCGGTACTCAACATACACGCGACCGGAATAGAAATTATGCACGCGACTCAGGAGGATATTTCGGAAAAAGGATTGGCTGATCCGTATACTTACGTTAAATACGTTCTTTATGAGGATACCGATATGACCAAACCGCAGTATTTCGGGATATACGTGAGTGAGCCGGACGAAGACGGTAACTGCTTTGCCATGATCGACGGTTCCGAAGCGATATATGTAATAAAGTACGTTCCGGATTCGATTTTCGACGCGGAATACAAAGATCTGCTCGACAATATGCCGATATTGCCGTATATCAATAACGTTGCGGAATTTATCATAAAGATCGACGGAACGACCTATGACTATGTCCTGACGCTCGATTCCGACGAAAATCTGACGGTGGTTTGCAACGGAACGACTATTGACACGGATAATTTCCGCAGTCTTTATCAGTCTGTGCTTATGCTGAGCGGAGAAGAGTTCGTCGAAGACGAGCCGGAGGTAACGGAGCCGTATATGACGGTAATTTATAAATACGTCAACACAAACTACGACGATAACGAGATAAACTTTTATAAAGGACCGTTGAGAAGGTATTACGCGGAATTTAACGGAGGTATAGATTTTACCGTTAAAGAGCAGAAGATCGACGACGTAAAGGACAAATGCGAAAAACTGCAAAGAGGAGAAAACATAGAGGTAATCTATTATTGATAAGGTGCCGGCGATACGACTGAAAAAGATATGAAAAAAGGACCTTTACCAAAAGGTCCTTTAATTTACGGCTGTGCGCTGAAAAAATAAAAGTTCGGATCGTTAGACTATCAAAGATACGCCGGAATGTACGGAAAAAGAAACCTCGGTCGGGTTTCCTCCGAATTCTCCGTCGAGAGTCCACGAAGTGGGTTCGGAAAAACTTATCGAGAGGTTGTCCGTTTGAAAGGTGCGGACGAGCGGCGAAGAATGGGAAAAGAGAAGAGTGTTGAGGATCTCCTGAAATTCGGCGGGATTTTTCGGCTTGCTGACGAACATTGCCTCGAGTTTTCCGTCGTTGAGAGAAATGTCGGTGATATTTTTCATAATAGACGACATTTTGAAACCGCCGATGTGGAGAGAATTTGAGATCATACCGTATAAAAAATCGTCCTCAAAGGTTTCGCCGTTGCAGCAGATCGAAGCGTGTACCGAAGAGAGCTTCGGTATACTTTTCACTACTTCGGTGTAATAAGCGAGTTTGCCGAATACGGCTTTGCTTTGCTGCGGCGTCTGATAAGGGATATCGGTGAAAGCGCCGAACGCCGCGACGTAAGAAAACGCGCGTCCGTTTAAGATACCGACGTCGATCGGCGTCGGAACACCGCGGCATAGTTGTTCGGATGCTTTGACGTTATTGGTCGGGAGTTTGTAGTTGAAGGCAAAATCGTTTGTCGTACCGCAGGGGATATATCCGATTTTTATCGGGGAATCTAACTTTATAACGCCGTTCAGCGACTCGTTTAACGTACCGTCTCCGCCGCAGCAGATAACGGTGTCGAATTCTGCTCCGCGCTTTTCTATAATTTCGGTCGCGTCGCCTTTTTTCTGGGTGCTGTAGAAGGTAACGTCATAGCCGGATTTTACGAAATTATCGAGTATTTGAAGGACTTTTAGACGGATACGGTTATTTCCGGCGTGGGGGTTGACGATAAAAAGTAATTTTTGGTTTTCCATATAAACACTCCCTCAAAAACTTCTTTACTTTCCGCAGAGCTTAGCATATAATATATTATAAATATAAAATGAGTTTCGTCAATAGAGGGCACACAAAAACAGAATGGAGTTGTTTTTTTGCTGTTTAAAGATATATTGTGGGTGTTTTTCATCTCCATGTTGCCGGTAGTAGAACTCAGAGGCGCGATACCGGCGGGAGTGACGCTCGGGATTCCGATAGCATTGGACTATATAATCTGCGTGATTGGAAACATGCTTCCGATACCGTTCGTGATGTTGTTTTTGAAAGCTTTGTTGGTCCAACTTTCGAAATTGCCGAAAATAGGAGGATTTTTTGCGAAGATAATAAGCAGAGCCGATGAAAAGGCGTTGAAGATAGGGAAATATGAGTTTTGGGGACTGTTTTTGTTCGTTGCGATACCTATCCCCGGAACGGGAGCTTGGACAGGCGCTCTTGTGGCTGCGGCATTGAGAATGAGACTGAAAAAAGCTATGGCGGCGATATTTCTCGGAGTACTTACAAGCGGAATAATCGTTTCGCTGATCACGGTCGGTGTTTCGACGGTGATATGATAAAACAAATAAGGCTGCTACAGGCTTTATTATAAGAAAGGAAAAGAAAAAGGGAGGCAAAAAAATGTTCAGAATGGGCAAGGAAGAGATCGATGCCGTTACGAGAGTAATAAACAGTCAGGCGCTGTTCAGAGTCAATAACGGTGCGAAAGAATGCGACAATTTTGAAAAAGAGCTTCGGGAGAAGATAGGCGTTGATTACGCTATACTTATGTCCGGAGGAACAGGCGCTTTGATTTCGGCGCTTGTTGGTTTGGGAATAGGACCGGGCGACGAGGTCATAGTTCCCGGATATACGTTTATGGCTACTGCAAGCGCGGTTTTGGCGGTAGGGGCGATACCGGTGCTGGCAGAGATAAACGAGAGTATGACACTTGATCCCGCAGACGTTGAGAAAAAGATAAGTTCAAAAACGAAAGCGGTAGTGCCGGTACATATTTGCGGATTTCCCGCAGATCTTGACGCGCTGAAAGCGATCTGCAAAAAACACGGTCTCAAGCTGCTTGAAGACGCGTGTCAGGCGGACGGAGGAAGCTATAAAGGCAAAAGACTCGGAAGTATCGGAGACGCCGGAGCTTACAGTTTTAACTATTTTAAGATAATTTCCGCGGGAGAAGGCGGCGCTGTATTGACAAACGACAGAAAGGTCTACGAGAGAGCGCTCATATACCATGACGGCGGAGCGGCGTTCAGACCTTACGCGGGCGACTTGCAGGAGCCGGTGTTTACCGGATCGCAGCTCAGAGTCAGCGAGATAACCGGAGCGATAATGAGAGAACAGCTCAAGAAACTTGACGGTATACTCACAGATCTCAGAGCAATAAAAGCAAAACTTATGGAATCTATCGGAGAAGGGAAAGACTATAGATTTATTCCTTCTAATGATATCAAAGGAGATTGCGGAACGACGCTTGCGTTCAATTTTGACAGCGAGGCGAAGGCGAGAAAATTCGCCGGAGCGGTCGAAGGAACTTGGCTCCCGATAGACAGCGGTAAGCACGTTTATATAAACTGGGATCCTATTATCGAAAAGAGAGGCGGCCACTGCGATGCGGTAAATCCCTACAAGATGGCGGAGAACGCGGGACTTGCGCTTGACGCGGCGGGAGCGGACGCCTGTCCGAAGACGCTTGATATACTGAAGAGAACGGTTTATATCAGTTTGCACTGCGATTGGGACGAGAAAAAGATTTCGTCGTTGACCGAAAGCTGCAAAAAAGCCTTGGCAACACTTTGATTCTGAAAAATTATATAAAGGAGATAATGAAAATGGGAGCAAAATTTGCATATACCGTATGGCAGTGGGGAGCGGAAAACAAAGAGCAGATGATACAGGGTATCAAGGATATCCACGAAGTCGGATTCGAATATTTTGAAAGCACGAAGCCGTTTATCGATCTGTTCAAGGATGACGACGCCGGGTTCGAGGCTCTTTGCGAGGAATATAACGTCAGACCGGTCGGAGCGTATTTCCATCTGAACGGAACGAAAGAGAACGATATCGACGATATCGAGGCGAAAATTCCGTTTATGCTCAAACATAAGATGTACCGTATGAGCCTTCAGGGACTCGGCACCGCCAGCGCAACTCCGGAAGAATTGAAATATACGGTGGATACTATCAATAAAATAGGGGAGATCTGCAAACCTTACGGCATTTGCCCCTGCGTACACCCGCATTACAACACGTCTATCATGATAGAGAAAGAGATCGATTTCGTTATGCAGAACACCGATCCCTCCTGCGTGTTCTTTGGACCGGATACGGCTCACCTTACGGCAGGCGGATGCGACGCGGTCGAAATATACGACCGTTATAAAGAGAGGATCCGTTTCACTCACCTCAAGGATATCGACATGAACGAGGTCTTGAAATCCGAGGGTATGGAACAGGGCAAGGAAGTTTATTCGAATTTCCGCGAGCTCGGTCAGGGTACCGTGAACTTCAAAGGGATCTTTGACGTGCTGAAGAGTGTGAATTACGACGGATATCTTTGCGCAGAACTTGACCGCAGCCGTTTCGGAAACAAAGAAAGCGCGGCAATGTCTTTGAAATATCTCAAGGAAAACTGGTAATCTGTCGACAGATGCGCAAAAGGAGTCTTTCAAAGACTCCTTTTTGTTATATAAAACCTGAAAAATCAAGCTATTGAAAGGGAAAATCGGTTTTGAAAACTTCGTCCGAAATTTATTTGTATATTGACAATATCTATCAAAAGTTTTAAAATAAAGAATCGGAGAGCAGAGTCTCCGATTAACGGAAAAAGATAAGGAGAAGAGATATGTACGGATATAAAATGAGCGATTATGATAAAAAGGTTTACGAAACGGAATTGGCTGATTTTTTGCCTTCGAAAATTCTGGACGTTCACACGCATATATGGCTTCCGGAACATAATCTGCAGACAAAAGCGAAGGGCTGCGTAACTTGGACGAAAATGGTCGCGGACAGCTGCAGTATCGAAGATCTGCAGCAGACTTATAAGGATATGTTCCCGGGAAAAGACGTCAGAGCGGTGATATTCGGAGATCCGACGGCGAATTACAAAGAGAATAACGTCTACGTTGCAAAGGTGGCAAAGCAGACTGGATATCCGGCTCTTTTCTGCACCGATTGGAAAATGAGCGGAGAATATCTTGAAGAGCAGGTTGAAAAGGGCGGATTTATGGGACTAAAGCCGTATCTTAACAATTCGCCGGATTATATTCCCGGAAATGAGGTAAGGATATTCGACTTTTTGACGAAGGAGCATCTTGAGGTAGCCGATAAACACGGCTGGATAGTGATGCTGCATATTTCGCGTCCGCAGAGATTGAGAGATCCGCTGAATCTCGCGCAGATGATGGAGATTGAGGAAAAATATCCGAACGTCAAGCTGATAATCGCGCACATAGGTAGAGCTTATGCGCCGGAAGATATCGGAAACGCGTTTGAAATATTGAAAAATACTAAGAATATGATGTTCGATTTCACCGCCAATACTCAGTCGCTTGCAATGACGGAATGTATAAAAGCAGTCGGAGTGAAGAGGTTTATGTTCGGTTCCGATATGCCGATCATAAAGATGAGGATGTACCGAGTGACCGAAAACGGAGTGTATTACAACGTTGTGCCGCGCGGACTTTACGGAGACGTTTCAACGGACTATCATATGCGTGAAACAGACGAAAAGGACGTTACAAGCTTTATGTATGAGGAGCTGAGAGCGTTCAAGAAGACCGCCGAGGAGCTGTCGCTTTCAAAGCAGGACGTTGAAGACATTATGTGCAACAACGGATGCAGACTGTTTAATTATAAATTTTAAATTATCCGGCTCGGAGGTAAAGAGATGAGATACGTAATAGGGCTTGACATAGGGACCACGGGAACGAAAGCGCTTTTGATAGAGGAAAACGGGACCGTCGCGGGAGAAGGTTATAAAGAATATGATCTTTTGAGTCCTGCGCCGGGAATATTCGAGCAGGACGCGGAGGACTGGTGGGACGCTGCGAAATACGCGGTCAGAAAAGCGACCGAGGGTATAGACAAAAAAGAAGTCGCGGCTATAGGACTTTCAACGCAGGGTGCGAGTTGTCTCGCAGTCGACGAAAACTTCAAGCCTCTGTGCCGGGTTATATCCTGGATGGACAGCAGAGCGAAAGAAGAGGCTGATATAATTGCTGAAAAGCTCGGCGGAGAAAGCGTCTATAAAAAGAGCGGCTGGAGAGTATCGCCGACGCTTGACGCAGAGAAAGTGCTTTGGATGAAGAGAAATAATAAAGACGTCTTCAAAAAAGCGGCGTCGTTCGTATCCACGATCGAATATATCAACTTCAAACTTACCGGCGAGAACGTCATAGATCCGACGAATGCGGCGATAAGACAGATGCTTGACATAAGGACCGGCAAATGGGACAAAGAGATACTTGACGTTATCGGGATCGACGAAAAAAGGCTTCCGACCGTTGAAAAGACCGGAGCGAAAGTCGGAAATCTGACGGCAAAAGCGGCTGACGAACTCGGACTGACCTCGGACGTCGCCGTTTATAACGGCGCTCACGATCAATATTGTGCGTCTTTGGGCAGCGGAGCGACGGAAATCGGAGATATGCTTTTGGCGACAGGTACGACTTGGGTAACGCTCGGAATAACGTCGGAGCCGCTTTATACGGAATCGTTTATCGCGCCGGGTATACATCCTGCCGGAGGATACGGTGCGATGGCGTCTTTGGTAAGTGCGGGATCCGCGTTGAAATGGTATAAAAATATTATAGACGGAGATTTCAAAACTATCGATAAAGAAGTTGAGAAGAGAAAAGATTCCGCAAAAACATTGCTTTTTTACCCGTATCTTGCCGGCGCGGGATTCCCGCATAATAGCCCGGAAGGTAAGGCGGAGATAAAAGGGCTCGAAATGCGGCACGATAAATATGATATTGCGAGAGCGCTTATGGAGGGCGTCTGTTTCGAGGCAAAAGCGGCGCTTGACGAGTTTGATAAGCATAATATGCCGGTCAAACGCCTTATGATGACGGGCGGAGCGGCGAAAAGCGTCGTTTGGAGCGCGATGGTCGGATATATAAGCGGCTGCGAGATATGGAGGACGAGTCAAAGTGAAAACTGCTGTATCGGAGCGGCGCTTATAGCGGGAGTGAACTGCGGAATATTCGGAAACTACAAAGAGGGCTGCGGTCTGATATCACAGCCGGTGAAGCTTGAGACGCCTGATGAGGAAATGTACGGATATTATAAAGAAAAACTCGAGCTTTACAGACAAAACGGACGGTATTATAAATAGGCGAAAAAAGACAAGGGACGCGAATTTGATTCGCGTCCCTTGCGCATAGAGGTCATATCTTGAAAATTCGATCAGTCAGTTTCGGCTGCGGAATCGTCAACGAGGACCGCGGTGGTCGTTTGAATGAGAAAATCGGTGACTTCATCCATCATAAGAGCGGTTTTGAGAGAATCTTTACCGTAATCCTTTTCGAATAATTTTGTGTCGGTATAGCTGTAATATTCGGCATAGTCGGCAAGACCCTGCTTATATTCTTCATCGGAAAGGGTGATATCCTCGGTCCTTGCAATCTTATACATTATCATTTCGACCTGGACCATTTGCTGTGCATAAGAAGCGGCATAGGAATCAAACTGTTCCGCGGTCACGCCGAGATAGGCGGAAAGTATGGTGTTGAGATCGATACCGGAATAATAATTTTCATAAGAACTGTAATAATAATCCTTATAATATTTCATTTCTTTTTCGGGATACTTTATAACGGCGGAGTTGTTTGTCAGATAGCTCCAGATGTTGTTATAGTTGACATAGGATTTGAGCAGAGCGTCTTTATAATCAGCGACCGTGTCGAATCCGAAATTCGTTTTTACGAGTTCATCGGTGAGCTCGGGATAAGTTACCGATTTCAGCGCAGTGATCTCTATCGTGAAGATCGCGGCTTTACCGGCGTAATCGGGGTTATTGGAATATTCCTCCGGGAAAGTTACCGGTATATCAAATTCGCCGTCCTCAACGGTGTGGCCGACGATGGCGTCTTCGAATCCGGGAATGAAGTTGCCTTCACCGAGTATAAAGTTCGATTTTGTTCCGGTACCGCCGCTGAAAGCTTCTTCTTCACCTTCAAAACGTCCTGAATATTTGATGCTGATCGTGTCGCCCAAGGCGGCTCCGCGGTCCGTGATATCAGTCTCGATCTTAAGTTCGCTGATATCCGACTGGATCTCGGAATCAAAATTCGACTGAGGCACCTCGATCACGATGTTTTTATAATCGGGAACGGAAATATACTCCGAAAGATCATAATTATAATCAGGAGACTTAGAGCCGCAGCCGGTGAAAATTACACCGAATGCAATAATAACGGCGAGTAAGAGAGCTGTTTTTTTCATAAAATCATTCCAATCATATTTTTTGTGTAAAAACAATTTTCACACGTTATGTATATATTTATACCACAAGCTGAATAAAAAATAAAGTGCAAAAATCAAATTTTATAAATTTATTATATTTTCTTATCTTGAATAAAACTTAAATAATTCAAAATTGATAAAAAAAGTGATTGCGTAAGACGGAAAAAGTTTGTTATAATAAGGATTACAGAAAACCGAAAAGGGGTTAAGGATATGAATAAGATCATCAGGAAATTTTTAGTCGGTATCTTGGCTGTTTCCGTACTGTTCGGAGCGGCGGGGTGCGGAGAAGATATAATTTCGGAAAGTTCAAAAGAAAGCGAAGAGGAAAGCAGCGAAATTTCCGAAAGCTCCGTATCCGAGATCTCCGTATCCGAGATCTCGATGCCTGAGGTGATCCAGAAAAACAGATTGACGGTATACGTGTATGAAGATAAAGACACAGAGGGATTTTGGAGCGCAGTCGCCGAAGAATATGAAAAGATCGAGGAAAGGATCGAAGTTGAAATAATCGCCGATGAAAATATCGCGTCGAAAGTAAGGAGCGATATCCTTTCCGGCAAAATACCCGACGTTATATATCTTCCTTCAAACGATACCTCGGGAGTTACGAAAGCGCTGATAGCGGACAAGGCTCTTGCCGATATTTCCGACGTGATTGAAAAAATCTCAGACAGTACCGCAAAGGGTGCGGTCGACGGACTTTTTTCAAAACCTTACGGTACGGACAAAAATTATATTGCACCGTTCGGATGTAAAATCGGAGGGATTTGGTATAACGCGGCGGCTTTTTCAGAGGATTTTGAGTTTTCGGGAAGTATAGACGATTTTGAGGGCCTTGCAAGCGGACTTAAAAAGGGTGAAAATCTGATCGCGTTTGCGGGAGAAGAATTCAAAAGTCTCAAAAGTATCGTTGCACCGATAATTTATATGAGTGCCGGCAAAAATGCTTGCGATGCGGTCTACGATATAACCAAGAGCGTTTGGAAAGATGAGAACGTATCGAACGCGATAAATACGATATATTCATTTGCGAGCAAAAAAACCGTGTCGGCAACGTCCGTCGAATACGATGAAGCCGACGTCGTCTGGGCTATAGCAAGAGGAGATGCGGCTTTCGGTATACTTACGGATGCGGAAGCGGCGTATTCGAAAGCGGTCGAGAGATACGGAACGCCGAACGTTGAGGCAACGGAAAAAGACAAAGAATTTTCCGAAAATCTCAAAGCGATGCGTCTGACGAGACTTAACACTCCGACGGTAGGGGACGGAGAGCGTGTGGTTTTCGCGGAGATGGGAGCAGTCTATATACCGCTTGAATCGAAAAATATTGAGCCGGCGAAAAGATTCATAGAATTTCTTTACAGTGATACGGTAAAGGAAATATCGGCAGAAAAAGGAATATACGCTCCTGCGAAAGAAATCGTCGGAGAAAACGAAATTATATATTGTTACCGTCTTCCGATGATGCTTGGAGCAACGGACGATTTCGAGAACATTTTCTATGAAAATATCGCAAATCTTTTGAACGGAAAAACGACGGTAAAGGCAGTTATCGAAAATATGACGACGGCTTCGGGCGCGCTTGAAGGGTATAAAATAAAATCAAATTTAAAAAAATGAAAAATACTATTGATTACGGCACAAAGATATAGTATAATAACAAAGCTGTCTGTAGCAGATGGCTTTTTGGGCTCGTGGCTCAGCTGGGAGCACGAAGGACATCTTTACACACCCCCACAAATTTTGATTTACTTTTCGTTTCAAAATTTCGGCGCCTCCACCGCTTCGCGCTGTCGGCGCACGGTTGATAAAATCAACCCCGCCCGAACACCGCATTTCGTTATTTTGTTAACGC
>JAGAEK010000194.1 GCA_017828835.1 Oscillospiraceae bacterium
CCGACATATCCTCGTAGTCGTTCGCGTAGAGTCCGCCCGTGAACTTATCCTTCTCGGCGCGGATCTTCTGCAGCGTGTCGATGATGAGGAGCGTCGTTTCCGGATAGGAATAGAGGTAATCGGAGATGTCCTTATCCAGACCGTTCGACAAAGAGTTTGCCGAGACCGAGAAGCGCAGGTTGGGAGGCGCGTCGTCAGTCAATTTCATCAGCCGGTCCTGGATGCGCTGATAGGTGTCCTCGAGGCAGAGATACAGAACGTCGCATTTCGTCGTTGCGATGCCCCATATCGGCTCGCCGGCAGCCACCTTCAGCGCCAGATCGAGTACGAGCCAGCTCTTGCCGATCTTGCTTGCGCCGCAGAGAATGTTGACTCCCTGCGGGATCAGCCCGTCCACGAGGAACGTGCTTTTCGGCAAAGGCTTATACATCAGGGTGTCGGCGTCGATGGTATCGAAGCCGCGACCCCATGCCGCGTAAGGATTGTAATCGTCGAACGCTCTCATACCGCTTTCACCTCCTTCTGCCGCTTCTCATAGAGAAACTTGATGACTCCGGATTTTGGGATCCGGTAGCTGTTGCCGACCATGACCGCGTGGATATATCCGTCGCTGATCAGCCGGTAGGCGTATTCCCGGCTCACGCCGAGAATGCTTCGAAGCTGACGGATATCCAGAATGTCCGGGTATTCGGTCAGCATCAGTTTGTAGAGCTCTTTCAGCTCTTCTTTGGAAATCGTAAGCATGCTGATTTCCTCCTTAAAATAGATTTACGGATTTCTCCGTATGTAAGCCCGGACACACGGGTTATGTTATGAAAGGTGGGTGTAATATCTGTAATTGAAAATGCAGGGTGGGCGCAGTATTCGTTTATGAAAAAAGATAAAAGTGGGGCCAGTTATCAAATAACGGAAGTTGCCGCTTATCACACGGTCGGACAGCGTATCCGACTCCATGGGACTTTCACCCCCGCGCCTTCTTTATGGCCCGGCCGCGAATTACGGAAGTATCATTATTCCTTGCACCTGTCATCGCCTCCACCGGGTGCTACCCAGATTTCGCCGTATAGGGATTCTCGCTCGCCGCTTTTCAGCGGGTCGTCGCGTACCTACGGCAACGGCTCGGTCTTTCGACCGGCGCAAGTAACGTGTGTGATAAACAGATATTCAGTTGTCAAGGATCATCGGAGAGTTTTTAGCCCTCCATCTTCTTTGGACAAAGGGGGTCAAAAAATTAACCTTTTCGACAGAGTTTTTTCTGAAATTTTCAAATTGTTTACAAACGCCCCTCATCTTCTTCAGACAAAGGGTCGTTAGAATACACCCCTGTTGTCGAAAAAAGTATTCAGTTTTTTCTGCGGGATCGGAGATCTTCTCACCATATACAAAAAGACTCCCTCGTTTTTAAACCCTCTGAATGAAAAAACTTTGATTTTTCTTTCCCGTATGTAGAACAAGGCGAGAAAAGCGAATTGTTCCTGAATTCAGAAATTTTTTCGGGAAAAAGAAAATCCCTTCCAGGCGTAAGCAGGAAGGGAGCTGAAGTACCGTATGAAGCGTGTCGGCGGAAACAAAAAACACCGCATGACAATAAAACAGATTGCTCTGTTCTATTCTTCATACGGTGCCTGGGTAGTCTAATCGAACGGTGTTCGATACGATCAGCCTTTCGGCTGGCGTGCAAATCAATGCTGCTCCGCTTACTCGCTACAAAGTGTATTATTCGGTTGTGGGGTATTATAGCACGACCTTTCGTGGTTTGCAATAGGTCAGACGAACGTTTTTTCGTCCCCGGGGTCAGTTGTCGGTATTTACCGACAAGTCGACTGCCAAAATGTAAATATTTCGCGTACTCGACGGCACTCGACGGTGTTTTTGTCGAGTCACTCGACAAAAAGCATATTTGTAATTCTAATTCTTTTTTAATATGATTGTTAAAAGTCATAACAGGAGGCACTATATGAAAATCAATGCAATGATTATTGACCAATACAAAGACGGGGGCGGTCCGATGAGTTCGTATTCTGCGGGAGAGAAAACAGCACCACTTATCATCCGACTGGCTGAGATACTCGATAAACTCGAGCCTCAAAGGGACGACAATCTACATACAATTTGGGTAAAAGCGCGCCGACCTACATTCAGACAGTATTATGACCGACACTACGGGTGGGAAGAGCCATATATAGAGGCAAGCAAAGGAATACTAAAAACAGCAAAAGAAGAATATGACGCTTATTATCCGCTACCCAAGGTATGGTATAGGCTTTCGATAAAGCACTTTACAAAAAAACCGAATGAAGAATTCTATGCACTTTTTCTCGATAATATATGCGTATTCACTATCAATGACTGCAACAAAAATAGGATCCTTGACGCTGCCGACTTGCTTGAATGGGCGATAGAAGAAGCAAAAAAATTCGTAGATGCTGTGCAAAACGGCGCTTACAAAAAGATCATTCTCAACCGGATACCGTACATTTATCGCAGAGGAGTAATTAAAAGAAGTGATTTATGGGAAGCATATCCGCAGTCTAAAACAGAATTTTTCAAGCCGTACAAAAAGAGTGAGATTAAAAAATTCATAAAATACTTCAACGCCGGCAATTCTGGAAATGCTCTGCTTCCCGAAATGACAGCTCGTGCTTTTTACGAAGCGTGTGCTGTCGCTTACAACGCTCTCGGAATACACCACGATACGGCAACCTATTACTACGAAGAAGCCGACGCCGAACGGAAACGGTATAACGAAGCCGAGCAAACCCCGAAAGAGATGTATTATTCTATTGCAGACGGCAGAGACGACGGGCTGAAAAACGTGCCGATGGATGATCCAGCCGCTTTTGAAGAATGGATAAGGGACGAAGGTCCATATTATGAATTTAACGGTTCTCACCCGTGGGAAATCATTCCGTCGTTCAGCACGTCGTTCAGTATGCATTTATATCCGGAAAAAAGCGAAAACGCCGGGTGGTGTTTTGGTCTGTCAGGTAATTCGGATATCCGCGCGCCCGAGGCAATAGCGGCGGCAAACGCTTTATATGAAGCGGGGTATCCCGTCGTTGTTTTCGGAATGGACAAGATCATATCCCGGATTGAGGGGACCGACTATGTGTCTGTCGTTCCGATTACCGAATATACTTTTTTCAGAGAGTGTATCAATCTTCCCGAAGGTGATGACGGACTTGCGGTGGCTAATAAAACGGTCTGGGAGTTTGCAGAGTACCGGCTGAAAGACAAATCAGAAAGCAACTTGTAAGAATGGGTTCAAATTCCGCGTTTTCTCCCCGAGTTCTCCTTTTTCTGCAAAAAATATCGCCAAACCAAAAAACGCCGAAAGCCCTTGTAAATAGGGCGTTTCCGGGCTTTCACCCTCATTTTCGGACGAACGGAAAGAAACAGAAAAGGTGCACTAAAGTACGTTAAACGTACACTAAAGTGCACTATCTTCCGTTTTGCATACCGGACTCGAAATTAGAGAAGATTTAACACCTTCCGGGGGTTCAAATAGCATAACCGCCGTATCAGAGCAGCGTGCTTTGGTACGGCGGCGTTTTATCGAATGTACTGTTTTTGCGGTCGAATGTACTGTTTTTCAGCCTCGAATGACCGGTTTTGATGCTCCGATGCCTGTTTAAACGAAAGAATTACTCATTTATTGTATCCTGTGGCTTCAGATAATTCTCGAGTTCAACGAAAAAATCATAAAGCATAACGAATTTCTGACCTATCATCTGTGATTCGTGGTAGTGCCCGAAAAACCACGCCCTGAAAGAAACAAGATTATTTATTTCTTCGAGATAGTCGGTAAGAATGTCGTGCTTGAAAAAGCCTCTGCTAAAGATATCGACAATCGACGACGGCGCACTATGTGAGATAACAACGTCAACCTTGTTGCCGACTTTTTCAAGGTTTCTCAGCCCTTCAGCCATTTCAGCCTCAGACGGTAATTCTTCTTTCCACCATGTTTCGTGATTGATCCTGTATAACGCCCGCTCTCTGTCGAATTTCTTTTTCTTGACCGCGAAATCCGGATCGGAACGATCAAGAATACCTGCCTGAATATCATGGGACTGACCGCCGCCGAACGTAAAAAATCGCGTTCCGTCAATAGTGAACACTTGACCGCGCATCAAATGAATGATATTTTTTCGGATAATATGAACCTTGCCGCCGTTCCATTCGGTCACGGGATATGAGTTCAGCATATCGAAGTTTTCATGGTTCCCGTCAACAAATAGGAGCGTAAACTTCTTATTTTCAAGCCAATCAAGCCAGTATTTCTC
>JAGAEK010000195.1 GCA_017828835.1 Oscillospiraceae bacterium
TACCCAAACAAGGTTACTTTGTCAATAGATTTTTCTTCTTTGATTCTTTAATATTAAAAACGGTACGTGGTTATTATAAAAAGGCAGGTGCTTGAAATATATGCTGAAGATTGCTTTTTTGGGAGCGGGCAGTACGGTTTTTGCCCGGAACGTGTTAGGCGACGTGATGTGCACGGAGTCTCTTCGCGAATGTGACATTGCACTGTATGATATTGACGCAACGCGGCTTGACGAAAGCCGCCGGATCCTGACGACGCTCAACCGCAATATCAACGCCGACCGTGCGCGGATCAACTGTTATCTGGGAGCAGAAAACCGTAAGGAGGCTTTGAGAAACGCCGATTTTGTCGTAAACGCCATTCAGGTCGGCGGATATGATCCGTGTACGATAACGGATTTCGAGATACCTAAAAAATACGGTTTGCGTCAGACGATCGCGGACACTCTCGGTATCGGCGGGATAATGCGCGCGCTCAGAACTATTCCCGTAATGGAAGAATTTGCCCGCGATATGCAGGAGGTCTGTCCGGATGCGCTTTTCCTCAACTACACCAACCCTATGGCGATGCTAACCGGGTATATGCTTCGATATACGGGGATAAAGACCGTCGGACTTTGCCACAGCGTACAAGTCTGCTCGGAAAATCTGCTTAAAAGCCTCGGTATGGAAGACAAACTCGACGGACGCCGCGAAGTTATCGCAGGTATAAACCATATGGCGTGGCTTTTATCTATAAAGGATAGGGACGGCAACGATCTTTATCCTGAAATACGCCGCCGTGCAAAAGAAAAAAACGATTCGGAAAAACATAACGATATGGTGCGTTTCGATTATATCGACAAACTCGGTTATTATTGTACCGAATCGAGCGAGCATAACGCCGAGTACAATCCGCTTTATATAAAATCCAAATATCCGGAACTGATCGACCGTTTCAATATACCGCTTGACGAATATCCGAGGCGCTGTGTCAATCAGATCGAGGAGTGGAAGGAAATGAGCCGTAAACTCCTCACGGACAACAATCTTACGCATACGCGCAGCCGTGAATATGCCAGCAGGATCATGAATGCGGTCTACACAAACGAGATCGATAAGATCGGCGGCAACGTGCTGAATACCGGTCGGGTAATCGAGGATTTTCCGGAGCACGCGTGCGTTGAGGTACCCTGTCTCGTTGACGGCACCGGTATACATCCGACTTACGTCGGTTCTTTGCCGCCGGTGTGCGCCGCGATGAATATGACCAACATAAACACCCAGCTTCTCACTGTCGAGGCGGCACATACAAAAAAGCGCGAGGATATCATAAGAGCCGCTATGCTTGATCCCCATACCGCGGCCGAACTGTCGGTCGATGATATCGTACATATGGTCGATGATCTGATTGCCGCCCACGGTCCGTATATGGCAATGTATAAATAAAAGCAGACCCGTTTTCTCGAAAATTTTCGGTTTGTTTGATATTACGTTTTCAAAAACGGTGCAAAAATTCAAAAGTCCTGCGGGATAATCCCCGCAGGACTTTTGTTTAAATAAATATACGGGTAATCATCCGACCATTCCCGTTTATCAGATAGAGACCCAAATCGCCGGGCGTACTCCGACGTCTTTGTGGATCGTATATGCTCCGACGGTGCAGACTGAACCGTCCGAATAAATATAAGCTGTTTGTTTTGTGTTGCTTCCCATAGTCCTCAGCCACCAATTCGCATATCCGTTGAATCTTCCGCCTTCCGCAACAAAACATCCTTTTGCTTTTGCGTAATCGGTCGCTCTAGCCATACGGATCGCGTCTTCCATCACATCGTATTTTTCGAAACCGTATGCGGCGTTCGAAACCTCAACGGCACTCATCAGAAAAATATTGTCCGACGTGTTTCCTCCCTGATCGGTGTCGAACGAAGGATTCTTGTCCGCGGGCGTCGCTGTACCGACAAGTCTTGAAATATCCGATCCGAACGCCTCGGGCGCAAATTCTTCCGTCAGCCACTTACGAAGTGTGCAAAGCTCCCATGAAACCGTCTTATAATCACTGTGATATTGAACGGTATCAAGAACGTATCTGCTCAAAAGCAGTGCTTTGTTGCCTTCAACTTTCAGAACGATCCATTCTATAGGTTTATTGTCGCTTCCGCTGCTGTTCTGCTTATAGGAACCGAAGGTCACTATATCCATCGTATTCAATGAGCCTCCGCTGTCGAGAGGTTTGGCTTTTTTGCTGTCGAAAGGATCTTCATAAGGGGCGTCAGGGTCTTCCTCAAACCACGGGTCTTCGTCTTCGTCGATAATTTCTTCACCTGCGCTTTGATTGTCATCCGGTTGCTCGGATATCTGTGACTGTTCAGACGTTTTCGATGAATTTTCGGGCTTTCCCGAAGGTTCATCTGTTGATCAGCACGAACAAAGTGCCCCAATCAGCGCAACCAAAAGAATAACGGTAATGATTCTTAATAAAATGTGTTTCATACTGTTCTCTCCCCAAAGTATAATTTTACGTCGGTAATCAATATCAATCCGGCGCGGCAGTACACACCGCGTCTTATCAAAATCCTATCAGGCTTTTGTTTCGCACCAGATGCAACGATATTCCATTTTGCTTCTGTCGGTAAGTCTAAAGATATGCGGCAGCTCCTGCTCACATGAAGTTATGCACCGAGGATTGCGGCATTTTATTACGTTCGTGAGTTCCTTCGGAGGGTCCATCGTCAGTTTTTCGACAAGTTTTCCGTCGCGTATGATATTAACGGTCGCTCCCGGATCTACGTATCCGATCAGGTCAAGGTTGACAGCCGTCAGCGAATCTATCTTGATTATGTCTTTTTTCCCGAGCTTTCGACTGTTCACGTTTCTGATAATGGCGATCGACAGGTCGGTCTCGTCAAGTCCAAGCAGAGAAATCAACTTCATTCCTCTTCCAGCGGTGATGTGATCGATAACTATACCGTTCTGTATGGAATCAATATTCATTAAAAAATCCCTCCTCTGCAGTTAAGCCTGAAACGGCGAAGTACCGTCGGCA
>JAGAEK010000196.1 GCA_017828835.1 Oscillospiraceae bacterium
CGCCGAAAAAACAATAACCGCGTTGTTTATTTTCGGTTGATATTTTAAACGAACGATTGAACGAGCTCCGACAAAACAAAAAACAGCACAAAAGGGACGTGCGCGCCCCTTTTGTTTAGTTTATGAAAACGTGTATTTTACGTCATGTCGGAAAATCTGAATCCGTCTTCCTTTGCGGTTTTTTGTATATTAACTGAATTATCGCCGTCAAACATTGTGATAATTTGCTCAAGATGAGTGACAAGTACCCACTTTACACGCTTGTTTGAAAAATGATCTAAAACGGAATAAAGCGCCTCCGCTCCCTCGTCGTAAGACGTGGACTGGAATATTTCGTTCAAGAACACGAAAGACCCGCTCTCAACGTTACGTACGAAATCCGAAAGATCGGACACCTCAGACTCAAATCTGCCGCCATGACCTTCGCGCTCCAAATCCCTCTCCGACGACGCCATCATAACGAAAATTCCGGCGGGCAAATCGATAACCGCGCTTGCGGCGGGTATTGGCAGCCCTGCGTTGGCAAGCAGATATGACGATGCTATCGAGCGCAAATATACAGTCTTACCGCTCCCGTTTTCGCCGATGATCAAAGAGCCGTTATTATAATTCGCAAATCTAAAATCATTCGGTACGATAGACCTATCTTGCGTAACGGTCAGCAAATACAGGTCTTTCAGATCTGATATCCAGGTATCCGAGCCGAATTGAGGATAACAAAAATCAATATTATGATGCGTCAGATAATTTACGTAGGCGAGAGTGACGTCATAAAATTCAAGAGCCTTCATATTGTCTGATAACTCAGAATATACCGATTTAATTATCAACGACAGCTCCTCGGTTATGGGGCCCGCGAAAGATACAGAAAACGAAGGCTCTTCAAACAGATTTGAATCGATCCTGATTTTATTGTTCAAATAAGGATTGGCAGTGTCTTTTTTTCTTTTGAATAACCTTTTTATGCCGGATGGTTTCGGATCATCGTTTTTCTCTGTGTCGGGCAAAATGTATTTAGCGCTCATATTTGCGCCGTCAGACAGTTGTATCTCCAACTCTCCACCGCTAAGAAAAACATTTTTACTTTCAAGCAGAGTAAGAATTTTCAGTAAATCATGATATTCTGCAGAGCGGACGGTTTCCGACAAATGATCTCGGAACTTGCAAAGCCCGTCGGATCTGATGGGCGACGCTGCGAGCAGATCATAAATCTCGTTTTGCAAAATAAGCAGTTTCTTTAACCACCACGCGGTTTCCGTAAGAAAATCGATCACTTTAACGCCGCCAGGACGCCGTGATGAGTCGGAATAGAATTGCTTTTTTACGTCAGTGTATGACGTATAATATTCAAAAGCCTTGTTAAACGAATCGAAAAGCTTAGATAAAAGCAGCGGAGTATTTGAAAAATCTTTTATGATCGCTTGTCTGTAAGTAATCAATTCCAGACTGCTTTGCAGAGCTGCGATACGGAAAAAGCGGTCAAGCCTATTGATATCGGAATAAAAATGTGAAAAAGAATCCTTGATCCGCAAAGCTTTAAGACTGCTCAAATCAACAAATTGCTTCTTTTCGGGAGCATCGCACTCTCCATACAGTAAATCTATCATGATTTGTCTCCCAATGATTTTTTGTCAAGCTCGTACTTTTTCAGAATATCGTCCGCGTACGAGCCGTCCGGCTTATCCGAACGGCCGATGCGGTAAGTCCTTGTGTGCGACGCGTCGTCTGAAACGATCGGCGAAAGCACGGGAAACGCGCTGTTATACACGTCGCTTAAGTGCGTTACAAATAAGCATGAACAGCCTTTATCCGACAACTGTTTCATGGTGGAAAGAGCAAGCTCCGCCGCTTTGCTCTGCGTGCCGCCGCTGAACGTCTCGTTCAAAAAAGCAAAGCTTTCATTATCGCTTTTTTCAATGATCTCCGTGACGTCGTGTATTTCGCGGTCAAGCCTTCCGTATTGAAAAGAATCTTCATCATGCGGGAAATGACCGAAAATCTTTGTATATGTGTAAACTTCTGCGGATCTGCAAAACATCGGACAACCGCCGAGGAACAAAATAAGCTGCGAACCGACAGAACGTAAATACGTCGTTTTTCCGCCGCCGTTTGCACCGCATATAAAGAAGCAGTGGTTTTCAGATGTGATCTGAACGTCGTTCGGCACGATTTTTTCGATTTTTGTCGAAAGTAAAGTGACGTCATACAATTCACTTGCCGAAAATGACGGGTTTTCCGCAAACGCAGGATACGCATGCGGGATATTCAGCAAATCTGTTTTTTGAACTAACTTTAATATATCAAAATAGAAATCCATTTCGGATACAAGTGATAAAAGGTTTATATTCATACTGTCCGAAAGAGATTTTTCCACCTGAATTAATTGTTCAAAAGCGTCGGGATACAGTGCAATAAGGTATTTTGATAACTGTGATAAAAACGGTATCGTTTTCTCTTTATCTGCGTTTTTATGCCCCCACCCCAGCTTATCGGCGTCATTTATTATAGAATCAAGCGCCGCCTTGCGATCGCCGCCCGTACCGTCGGTCAAATAAATTCCGCGCTCTGAAAACACTATCCGCGGTCTTGATATTTTATCGATCAGGTTTTCGTATTCGGCAAACGCATTTTGCATTTCTTTGTTTTTTGTCTTTAACTCTGAAAAATATGCGGAAAGACGACCGAAAAAATAACCGTCTGCGGGCAAATCAGTATCAAGTACGGAAAAATAGCAGGATACGCATTCTCTGAATACGAACAGCCGCACACAATCGTTATCTGAATTGTTATAGCGATCAAGGGTTTTAGACAACTGAACAAGCTTTTTATAAAGCGTCGTAAACCGTTCCTTTGCCAATGTATCCGTTTCAAGAGCGCGGATGATTTCCTGACGGGCAAGAATATCATCTCTGCCGCAGGGGCGTGATAGTATATCCAAAGTTTTTTCGGATAAAAGCGTGTTAAGTTTTAATTCGATAAACAGTGATTTCGGAATAGGCTCGTCATCCCGAATCCCATTTTTTGTAATAAGAGAAAACTCTGTCATATCTGCTCTCTCCTGTAAGATC
>JAGAEK010000197.1 GCA_017828835.1 Oscillospiraceae bacterium
ATATCCCGATGAGACGATGTTCTTCCTCCGGCTCTTCATCTCCGGCGAGAAAATAGTAGTCGCCGACCAATTCATACCTCAGCCCGGTCTTTTCATCTGTAATGTACTTTTCTAACTCTTTCATGATCTGAAACCTCCGTTTTTTCTTTATTTTACTTGGTTGTTTCAGATAAGTCGAATGTACGAATCGGTCGGGCATCGGAAGGTGTATCGCGCCGGATTTCATAATATAAATTCACTTGCGTTATGAACACTCCGACCAGTCGAGAGCCTCGACACGCAGGTCGCGTAGTTGAGGTTCTCGTATTTTTATGATTTTTCACTCGCGGTTTTAACTTGTATTATGAAAGTACATAGTCAGTCGAGAGCCTCGACACGCAGGTCGCGCAGTTGGGGTTCTCGTATTTTTATGATTTTTCACTCGCGGTTTTTCTTTCCGACAAAAATATTTTGCATTAATAAATCCGCCTCCAAAGCCGATGGCCTCAGGGGCGGATTTGTCGTTTATGAAAATATTATAAGTTTAGCGGTTTCAAGAATAACATTCGCCCTTGCGTTTGCTTCAGCAATGACATTAAGCACATTCGCACAAGTTGCAGTATCAGCACCGCCGTTTTCGATTATGAAATTCAAGGTTTCTGTATTTTCAGCATCGGATCTGTTGAAAGGACTGTCGGATTGGAAGAAAGATAGATTCCGTCACCGTGCGTCTTACCCTGATTTCTGCCGCTCATATTGGTATCAAACTCCGTGAAATCCGAATTTGTGTTGTGATACAGGATCTTTGGCGTGCCGTCCTTGTTCAGCAGCGCACGATGGACTTTTCGCCCGGGCGTAAACTCTTTGTCATACTTCTTGACAAAGGAATATAAATCTGTTACATTATAGTCAGTAGTTGATGATCCCATTGTTGAGCCGCCGCTACGAGTTTGACTCGAAAGTGCGTCAGCCGGGATATTAGCTACTTTTTTTATATATTTGAGGTTGTGAAATACCCTATCATTTGTGTGCTTTTGATCGTGATAACCTTCTTCTACAATGATTCGATAAAGATTGATGTCTTTGCGGAAGAAATTTTTTGCTCAACCCCTTGACTTGCGGAGGAAGTTGGGGTATCATTAAATCGAGCCGAAGAGAAGGCGGAGCTTGGAGGAAGTTTCTTCCTCGCCGCCATAATTCGTCGTAGAAGCTTTTCCCCGAATTATAGGAGGCATCACTAAAAGTGATATACTCTATGGGGGAGGGCTTTTTATTATTGTCTACAAAAATAAAATTGTAGGCAATTTTTTTGCGTTTTTGAAATCTGCATTTACTCGTCTCTTATTCTTCTATAGCATTCAGATACATTCGACACGTCAAGATTTATTTAAAAATCTCCATAAAAGGCAAACACATGCTCAGCCGATAACTTTCCGCTTTTATCGATTTTCAGCAGCGTACCGCCGTTCAGGCGTGGATCCCAATAACATCCGGGACCGGTCTTGAGCGAATATATCAACCTCACTCCCCTGTAAGTTACGGCAAAACTGTTGACGTGATCGTGTCCGCACAGAACCGTTTTCGTGTTCCCGCACTCTTTGATCGCATCAAAAAAACCGTTGTCCTCGGGGTAAGAGCAGATCTCTTCGTACATCACGCCGAAGCTGTCCTCGTATCCTTCATTGAAACACCCCTTCTGCATACCGTCAAAAGGCTCGACCGCGCGTTTATCCAGCCCGTCTTTGAACGCTTCCTTTGCCGCCTCGCGATAGGTATACAGCGGGATATGCATTATCAGCGTGCTTTCCTTAACTCCCGCTTCCGATAACGCCTTCACCTGTTCGCGATACCATATAATCTGCTCGGGAAGGACATCCGACCACGCAAGACACGTTTTCCCGTCCTGTCCCGTATAACTGCGGCGGTCGTGTGAGTCCATCATCAGCAATCCGTGGATCGGTTTTCCGTTCTGCTCGATCACGATTATATAATTTCCGACCCCAAGGGAACGGTCGCCCTCTTCAAACAGGCATTTCCCTCCCGCGGTCATTATCTTCGCTGCTTTTTCAAGCGCTTCGGGTCCTTCCTGACCGTCGTGGTTACCAAACACCGGCGCCCACGGTATATTAAATCCGTCAAGCAGCTCGGCAAATTTACGGTAGGCGATTTCATGCCCCCCGTAAGCGATATCGCCGCTCACCGTTATAAGATCGGGGCAAGTACGTTCCACTACAGTTTTTATCGTGTTTTCAAGCACGTTTTTCACTTGGTTTCCCTCTTCCCATTCGCCGTCGCTCAGCTGCGGATCGGTGAGATTGAGAATACGAAAATCGCGATTCGGATCTTTTGTAAGTATTATCATTTTTTTCTTTCGCTCTTTTTTTTATTTTGATGTTGATTACTGCATATTAAATTTTATACTGTAATATTTCCAAAGTTATTATGCATCGAATTTTAATTGTAATAAAATTTCAGCAATGTCAAGCATTGCAGATTTATAAATTACCATAATATCAGAGTTAGAATCAGGTATGAGATCTAACAATTCATAACCGCAGACTTCTCCATATTGGCCGATTTCTTGAACAAAACTATTACGATATCCATTTTCATCAAAATCTTCAAACAATTCGCCGCTAATCAAATATGCCATCCATTCTACTTTTTTTGCAAAAAGGCTACTTGATTGGAATTTATATTTGGTTTCATTCAAAGGCCAGTCATTATGAATTTTGACAATGTCTCTAATATTTAATGCCGTCAACGCCCAATTTAATGTGTTGTCTAATGATTTATCTTTTGAATAATATTTACGGCAATGCATTTCATAATATATTTCATAACCAAGTAATTCCATCAATGTCAAAAACAACATTTTTCTCAATACCGTCTTGTATTCATCGATCTTGACAGAATCAATAATTTTATTTACTGAATCAGTAATATCATCAATACTGTTAATTTCCTCCAGTGGTTTAAGCTCTGGAATCGTTTTTGATAAAGTGTTGCCACAGAATGTGTTCTTTTTTTCATATGGAAGTTTTGTCTGCAGTATCTCCTCAATTTTGTCCCGAATACCTTCATCCGGTAAATTCGCACCTCTCTCCCAATTGCTCACAGCTTGTTTTTCGACCGGAATTTTTTTTGCAAACTGCTCTTGTGTCCAGCCTAATTTTTTTCTTGCTTCTCTTATTTTCTCACCAGTTTTTGTTTTGTCAAGCATTTTATTCTCTCCTTTCAGTTTTATCCTACTATGTGCATGGGAGTGAAATCAATAAAGTTTCACTTGACTAAGTAAAGCGTTTTCACTGGATTTTATTTTTCATCGAAACCTCAAAGCCCGCAAACGCAAACGGACTGATATCGTTCAGATAAACCTTATTGTTTTCCAATTTTCCGCCGCAGTTGATAAATTTTATCTCATCGTAAGCGCCGTCAAGTTCAACAACTGGATCAACAGCGGTATCGGCAAAGAAATTCCAAAGTCCGACAGCCATCGCGTTTTCATTCTTTTTGCACTGCACGTAAAGCGACGGATGACCGTAACTGTATGCAGGCAGCTCTTTTCCCGATAGCCACGGAATATTTTTTGCGATCTGACGTCCTCTTTCGTAATGTCTGAGCATACTCGAACGGTCTGATCTCGTATTTACGTTTAGCACTAAAAATCTTTGCCCTTCGGCGTTCTCATACCTGTAAGAAACCGGGATTTTCCCCGCGGACGTCTCAACGTCGCTCAATATTTCCGCCGCTTGATTTATTTTGATATTGTAGACTGCGGCACCGATCAGGGAAATATAATTACCGTCATCTAAAAAATGTTCTTCGCTTCCTACGACTATCGAACCGTTACCGTCATCCAACGCAGAAACGATTTTTTCAAGTCCGACGTCAACGCCTCTTTTTGTCAGTATCTCGGCGGCGGCAATATCCAATATCAGTCCGTTTTCAAATGCGGACGACGGTAAATTCCTCGCATTTTCGTCAAACGCTATGCCGCATACGCCTTTACCCTCGTAAACGGACGGTATGCTGTTGCAGGCCAAAACTCTTGCCGCTTTAGAGAAAAACATATCCTCAATATTAACGTCGCTATTGATTTCAGTCGGCATTACCATATCCGACAACTTTTTCATCGGTTCATAGATCCTCACACCGCAGCCGGTCTTATCGCCGAAAGTTTCTTTTATAGCATCGTATACCGGAATATTACGCTCGTGGAAAACAGCGTATCCCGTTTCGTAATCGGCATTCGACGTGTAATCCAAACCGTATTTAAGTATCCCGTCGGTACATCCTGCCGCCCGGAGCGCCGTATCGAAGCCTTCAAGATAACTTGCCGGACAATTTATTCGAGGTCTAGGATAAACGTCACCTTCAGCCATTATTTCGATATCGCCGCGTTTTGTCCAGGAGCTCTCCATCCTTTCAAGTTCGATAACGTCCTGCAGACTGTTGCCCCAACTTTTATTTACCGCCCAATACGGCGCGCCTATAAGTCTCACGAAAGGTCTCGTTTTACCCGCCAATATCTTGGCAAGCTCGAAGGCGTCGGTTCCGTCTATATCCCAAGAGGACATACAGGCACAGGCGCCTATTCTTATTTTCGGATCGACTTTATCGACCGCCGCTCTTACCGCGGCCGCAAAATTCCTGAATGCGTCGCCGTTAGCCTTTAAATAAGCGTCGCGAAAGATATTTTTCCCTCCGGACGTTATATGTTTTTCAAGTTCTTCGCGCGTGGAAACACGACCCGTTATACCGTTTATCAATTCGATATGTCGGTCGCAAAGACATCCTGCAGAGTCAGATAAAAAACCATATCTGAAATCATCGTCGAACTGTATCAAATCGACACCGCATCTTGCAATATCACTTATATAATCAGTCGAAAATTTCACAAAATCCTCGTCCGTCGGACACATGAAAGACTTTATCTCAGTTCCTTTTACAGATCGCATATTTCTGAATTTTGTGTTGTTTTTGACCCAAAAAGTCCAGATCCATGCGCCGACTTCAAAACCGTTATCTTTAAAAAACTCGCAGTTATCTTTGATATCTTTCAAAACGTTTTCGCGCGTTTTCTCATCGGTCTCATAAGTATCCAAAGCAAGAAACACGCGCTCTGCGTTGAATCTTTTCAACTCTCTGAGCAATCTTTCACGATTGCTTCTTTTAACGTTGCAATTCATAATCGGGACTGAAATTTTATACATCTTGATCTCTCCTGAATATTAAAAATTAAATTTGTACGCCGCTTGCGGTCTACAGTGTCTCTCTGCTGAGGACGTTACGTTCGGAATCGGTAAACATAACGTCTGTTTTACCGCCGTCAATCGTCAATGCACAACCGATAAAATCAGTAACGGCATTGTTTTGGTCTCTTAACGCACACGAACCGACAATAACCGGACAAGGTTGTCCCTTGCTGTCAAGCTCGCCGCCTATTTTGCTTACGCAGGTCCGATGAAGGTGTCCCGCAATGATCGCGTCGGGCTTTATTTTGTCTTTGAGTATATCCGCCCAACTTTTGAAAAGTTCTTTTTCAATATTAAACGGCGAATCAAGAGTATAGGTAAACGGAATATGCACAATAATAAGTTTGTATTCGATATCTTTATCAAGGTATTCGCCGTCTTTTGCGACCTTCTTCAAAAACTCCGTTTCCTCTTTTCTGAACCCCGAAAAACAGACCGTACCGCCGTATTCTGCGTTCGAGTCGCTTTTATCCTCTCCGCAGTCCAGAACGATACCCCAGATCCTTCCGAGGCGGAAGGTATAATAGCTTTTGCCGTTGCTGTTCGGATAATAATCCACCATTTTTTCAGCGCAGGATCCGCGCAGATCGTGATTGCCTCTTGAAAAAATACAAGGGTGTTCGCCCCCGGTTATTGCTTCGCAAAGCTTAAAAATAATCTCAAAGTTCTTAACGTCCGAACTGTGGTCGATAATGTCGCCGTTGAGGATCAGCAGATCAATATCTCCGCCGAAATATTTTCCGGCTTTTGATGAAAATGAAAAATCGCCGTGAGTATCGGCAATATGATAAATATTAATAACACCGTCAGTCCTTACGGGATAGAAATTATAGGTCTTTGTTTTCGTTTCCTCGGTTTCGGTATAATAAGGCTCCCTTTTGATCACCTTTTTAAAGCAAACGGTATATTTTCCCGCCGCGTCGAGCACTTTTGTCGGAACGCTCACTCGATGTATAAGAGTATCGGAACGTATAACTCCGTTTGAATGGTCAAAATATTTCTCTTTGCCGACCTCTACCCAAAAAAGCATTCCGCATTTTACGGGAACCATGATCTGATAGCTGTCTTCGACGGCAAAAACCGCAGGTACGGTGGTAAATTCCTCTGATTTCGGTTCAGTGTTCATTTCCTTTGTCCTTTCGTAAAATAATCAATACGGAAACTCATGACGGTGATCAGCTGTTTTTGGTGTTTTCTGCTCTGTCCGGCAACTGCGCGCAGATAGTCCTCGCCACAGACTGCTCGGTTTGAGAACGAAGCGCACTGCGGAGTATACTCTCAGTGACGTTCTCCCCGGCGTTGTCCTTTTGCATTGCAGACACGACCTCCTGCGCGGATTGTTCCGCAAGTTCGCAGAAACGATCGTAAATCATCGGCTCTTCCGTGCTTGAAAGCGATAACGTCAGCCGGCGTACATCCGCGATCGAAAGGCTGCTTTTCAAAAGACAAATTATCAAAAGCCTCGACAGATGCCGCCTGTTATAACGTTTTTTGACCGGAGCCGGAAGTATTCCCGCTTTAACATAGTTATTTACCATTGAAGCAGTCAAACCGTTATCGTCAAAACCCGGATACGGCAGCAAATATTTTCTTATGAGCGAAAGCACTTGATCCATATACAGCTCAAGATCGGGAAGTTCTTCCCATCTCGGAAGTCTCACTGTCTGAAGCTGTGCGCTGATATTCTCTTTCGCAGCAGTATTTTTTTGTCCTTTCACAATATCGTTCTCCTCTTTAAATTTCGTTGATATGATCTTATTATACAATAACATATGTTTGAAAAAAACGCAATAGATACCCTAAAAAAGCTCTTGACAACATAATAAATATGATTTAATATAGTATTGAAAACCATATATAAAAATTTTTGAAACGAGGTGTCGCCATGACGTTGACAATTTTTGGCGATTCTATAATGCGCGCGGTGCTGTATGAAGACGGCCGTTATCGGAAGAGTTCTGCTTTTGAACGTTCATTTTCAGACACAAACGGTATAATCATCCGGAATCTGGCACGTTTTGGATGTACGATCCGAAAAGCGATCCCCTGGATCCGGCAAGCCTGCGAAACAACGGGCACGCAGGATGACCGTGTTTTGTTGGAATTCGGCGGGAACGATTGCGACTATGATTGGGAACAGATCTCCCGTGAACCTTCGGGACGTATCCATTGCAAAACGCCTCCCGAAGAATTTGCCTCTCTATACAGGGAGGCCATCACCCGTATCCGGCAGAGCGGCCGGACTCCCGTCGCTATGAGTCTCCCTCCGATCCATTCGGTTCGGTATCTGAATTTTATCTGTAAAGACGGCCTTTCAAAAGAACGTATCCTGCAATGGCTGGGTGATGCGGGTACTATAGGAAAAAGGCAAAGGATGTATTCCGACATGGTTATGCAGATCGCAAAGGAAGAACAAGCCGAAGTCGTCGACGTTCGAAATGCTTTCCCGAAGGAAGAAAGTGAACTGGTCGAACTTCTTTGCGAGGACGGCATACACCCGAACCCAAAAGGTCAATCCAAAATTTTTGCAGAGATCCGGGAAGCTTTTCTTCGTATCGACCGCTCCGTCAGGGGCAAAAAGTAGCAGCCGATACGGATACTTAAAACGTATAAACAAAAAAACGGCGGGAGCGATCCCGCCGTTTTTTCTGCGTTTAAAAAATTGTTGTTCCGTGTTTAAGTTATCAACTGCTCCGATACGTCCGATCAAAAGTGCCTCGCCAGCCCGCATTTTATCGCCGCGGCGGCAACGTCATCGGCAACCTTGTCCGCTACTCCGTTCTCAAGCGGAGACGGAATTATATTCTCGGCACACAAAGCATCCGGTTTTACAAAGTCCGCGATCGCGTGTGCCGCAGCGATTTGCATCTCTGTATTTATATCGCTTGCGCGTACCCGTAAGGCTCCTTTGAAAATGCCCGGAAAACAAAGTACGTTGTTGATCTGATTCGGATAATCGCTTCTTCCTGTTCCGACAATCGCCGCTCCCGCCTCTTTTGCAAGGTCCGGGAAAATCTCCGGTACCGGATTTGCCATTGCCAAAACGATAGGATCCGGAGCCATTGAACGCACCATATCCTGCGTCAGAACTCCTGCCGCGCTGACGCCGATGAAAATATCCGCCCCGACGATAACGTCGCCCAGCGTTCCCGAACGGCGATCAAAGTTTGTGATCTCGGCGATCTCGGCTTTTGCGCTGTTCAAGTTCGGATTTCCTTTAACGATCGCGCCTTTACTGTCACACATAATTATATTTTTTATCCCGAATTTTTGCAGTAATTTGCAGATGGCTATTCCGGCGGCTCCCGCGCCGTTGATCACGCAAGTAACGTCTTCGGCTTTTTTCTTCGTAACTTTAAACGCGTTAATAAGCGCCGCCAGCACCACCGTAGCGGTACCGTGCTGATCGTCGTGGAAAACCGGAACGTCGCAGAGTTGTTTCAGCCGACGTTCAATTTCAAAGCAGCGAGGCGCACTTATATCTTCAAGGTTTATCCCTCCGAATGATCCGGAAAGCAAATAAACCGTATTGACAAATTCATCGACGTTTTTGGAACGTATACACAGCGGTATTGCATCGACGCCGCCGAAAGTTTTGAAAAGTACGCATTTCCCTTCCAT
Organism: Oscillospiraceae bacterium; assembly: GCA_017828835.1. Lineage (GTDB taxonomy): Bacteria > Bacillota > Clostridia > Oscillospirales > Ruminococcaceae > RGIG8367. The sequence continues at coordinate 8,859 of JAGAEK010000197.1, forward strand.
AACAGGCATTCCCGCCTCAGGTCCGATATCACCCAGTCCCAAAACAGCCGTACCGTCGGTTATGACCGCGACTAAATTTCCGCGGCGGGTCAACTCAAAACTTTTCTGATAATCCTTTTGGATTTCTAAACACGGCGCGGCGACTCCGGGCGTATACGCGATCGCCAGATCATCGCTGGTCTTCAGCGAAACTCTGGAAACGACCTCGATCTTTCCTTCCCACTCGGCGTGTTTTTTCATTGATTCTTCTGCGTAATTCATTACATCACCTTTTCTCAGTTTAATTTAACTATTTATTCATCGATCGTCCTAAACGATTTTCCCCAAGCTTTCAGCCTGGCTTCGTAAGCATCGTTAAAACGATAATCCCGCCAAAAAGTCAATATCTTCAGCTCTTGATCGGACTCGCGATTATCCAGTGCATGGAATACTCCCGCCGGTATAAATATCACCTGATCGGGAAACACGTCTATTACCTCGTCATCCAACTGCAATTTTCCGTGGCCGGACAAAATATAATATATCTCGTCCTCTTCGTGGGTCGCTCCGCCCAAGGCAAATCCCGGCTTTACCGTTCCGTGGTTGATTTGGATGATGTTGTCGCGTCCCGTTATAACGTGGTCCAGAATCATACGGGAGTCATACGACTCGCCGAAAGACAACGGCATAACTTTATTAACGTCTACCACCGTATATTTTAATTTTCCCATAAAAGCGTTCTCCCTTTTTGATAAAATTATTCCGCCATTACTTAATTCCCGCTAAAAATTCCTCGCATATCCGCCGGCAGTCCATCCTCCGTCGACGGGCACGACCGCTCCGGTCATATAAGAAGCCATATCGGAGCAGAGGAACACGACCGGTCCGGCGATCTCGTCCGCCTTTGCCTGACGTCCCATCGGGATATGCGCCAAAAGTCCTTTCATAGCGTTTTCATCCTGCCATAATTTATAGGTCAGCTCCATACCGACCGATCCGGGCGCAATACAGTTCACACGAATCTCTTTCGGTGCAAGTTCAAGAGCCATTGCCTTCGTCAAATTCGCAACTCCGGCTTTAGCCGCCGCAAACGCACATTGATTTCTCATCGGAACAAGCCCGACGATCGAACTGATATTTACGATACTTCCGCCTTTGTTCATAAGCGGTATAGCCGCCTTCGAACAATTAAAGGTACCGGTCATATCAACGGAAAAAATACGGTCCCACCATATATCGCTGAAAGCCTCGATCGTTTTTCTTTCGTCAGGTCCGACGTTTATACCGGCGTTATTGACAAGTCCGTCAAGCCTTCCGAACGTTTTCGCTATCTCCGCAAATCCTTTCTCAACGTCTTCCCGGGACGTTATGTCAAAATTAAACGCCGCCGCATTACAGCCTTCTTTTTTCAATTCATCCGCCAGTCCTTCGGTGTTGCGCAAATCACATATCGCTACGTTAGCTCCCAAAGATGCAAAACGGCGAACGATAGCCGATCCGATACTTCCGACCGCCCCCGTTACCGCAACGGTCTTGTTTTTGAAATCCATCATATATTTCCCTCCGTTTTTTTATTATAATTGTTTGCGTAAAGATTTAAAAGGTTTTTAAAATTTAATCACACGGATAATCTTTTTTTAATTTACTATTTTTATATCGCCGCCCGTGTTGATTTTTTCGATCAGATATAGTAAAATTTATTCGCATCCACAGTGAGATCACTCAAGGGGGGATAAAATTTGCAAAGCGAGATCACCTATCAATTTCAGGACTTTCTGGAAGAAAACATGAAATTTACCGCATATCGTGAATCGATAATCAGCGGAGAAAGCCTGATACATAAGCATAATTTTCTGGAATTGATCTATATCCTCAGCGGAAACGCGACCCATTATATCGATAATATCGAATATCAGGTATCCAAAGGCGATCTTCTTTTGATCGATACGAATCAAACTCATTTTCACAAATCCGAAAACGGCGTCTTATATGCCGATATGGTGCTTCTCCCCGATTTTATCTCCGAAAATCTTCATGCAAACCATAACGCCATCGACGTTTTCGCATATTATCTTTATAACAGTGAAACCTCGCATCCAAACGGTATCCCGAAAACGCCTCTGATACGCTTTCGCGGCAGCGATCTTATCGCGGCGGATGCGATCGTCAATGCCATGTGCGATGAAATACTCAACAAAGAGAGCAACTATATCGATATCGTTTCCAGTTATCTGAATATCCTTTTCTATATGATGATCCGTAACATCGAAAAAAGCAACCAGGATAAAGTCATGCACGATATTCAGGATATCATCCCCGGTATCATCGATTTTATCGAACGCAATTACGGTAATCAGATCACACTGAACGAGATCGCAAAAAAATTCTTCTATTCGCCCTCATATTTCAGCAGGGCTTTCAAAAAAAATTTCGGTATGACCTTTTCTTCTTATCTGCAAAATATTCGAGTTCAAAAAGTTATCCAGCTCATGCAGGACCAGTCGCTTTCGATCGAAGATATCAGCGAAAAAATCGGCTACCGCGACAAACGTGAGCTTTACCGCGCTTTCAAAAACGTGACCGGAACGACCCCAAGCAATTACCGAAAAACAAAAATGAACTGATCTTCTTCCGTAAAAGACTGAGACGGCCTTTATTATAGGCGGTCTCGGCCTTTTTTATTATTTTCCGACCGACGGCAGCGTCGAGCACCCGAAAGGCATCAAAATAACGGTAGCGTTTTCGCCATATCTTTCTATTGCCTCGTCCAACGCTTCCTGAACGCTTTTTGCAGGAGACAGGTGCAGCGAGCGTACAAAATCATCTTCAAAACGACTCACAAGAACTATCTTCGCCTTTTCAAGTACCAACGCAATGGCTGCCGCTTTATGTCCGCCAAGCTTAAATTCGCGGTACAAATGCTCGATTATATCGGAGCTTTTTTCATGATGGAGCATCCAATCTTCAAACGTACGCTCTCCGAGTCCTTCGGTACATTCGGCAAGCCAAATTATCGTCCCGCCGTCCTTCACGGCGTGTTTTGCATTATCCAGCGCTTTTTGCGCCTGATACATATTCATATCCTTCGGAAATCCGCCTGCAGATACGATGACGATATCCGCTTTTGCAGGGATATAAGATTTATAAAGCTTATCCAAAAAAGCGCATCCCTCGCGGTGGGCCAATACCGGATCCCCCGAAACCGCTTTAATTATCTCTTTCTTTTCGTTAAGAACCACGTTGCAGACAAAATCTATACCGGTGATCCGTCCGGCTTCCTCGATATCTTCCCGAATCGGATTACCGTCCAGCTTTCCGGCGCACGCCTCCTGATTGACCATCATACGGTGGTTGCATTGTATCGCTTCACGAGTTGAAACCCCAGGCATGATCGCTTTTGCGCCGCCGCTGTAGCCTGCAAAATAATGGAACTCCACGTTGCCGACGCATATTTTGAAATCCGCCTCGGCGACCTTCCGAAAGATATCAACGGGCGTCCCCGCTTTCGTTATACCTAAACGCACGCAGTCCTTTGCGTCCGCATCGATACACGAAACGCGGTCATAAACCGCATCTCCGACTAAACGGCGTTTCTCTTCCTCTGTGTGTCCGCGATGGCTGCCCAACGCGAAAACGACCGTGATCTTCGAGCCGTCGACACCGGCTTCGGATAATTCATCGATCAATGCCGGTATGATCTTATAACTTGGAACAGGTCGGGTAATATCGCTGGTAACGATAACGACGTCCTGTTTTCCTTTTGCAAGCACCGACAGACGCTCAGTCCCGATCGGCTCGGAAAGTGAGCGCCTGACTTCCTCCTCACCCGTAAGATCGGCTTCGACAGGGTTCGGCATTATATCTGCTATCAAATGTTTTTGATCAAAAGACACGGTCGTATAACCTTGACCGTATTTCAAAACTTTTTTCATAATGCAAGTACCAAAATCGGATTTTCCAACAGCGTCTTTAAGTATGAAAGACTTTCGGCTACGGTATCGACAGGCAGTTTTTCTTCACTGAACGTGAACGTGATAGTGATCTTCCGGGAATTACCCTCAGAATATATCCCGCCGGTCGAAAGTATCGCAGTATCTTCCTTTGAAATCGACGGCATATATACCGCCACGTCCGTACCCGCCAGACTTTTTACCGTTACATTATCCAATACATCAAATTTTTTCGCGGCAATAACGACCGCTTTCCGGATCAGACCGTTCAGATCCGGATCCGTTCCGGCGGATTCAAGCTTCTTTATATACTCCTCTATCTTCAAAGCATCGACCGTAAGCAATATACGACTGCAGCATTCAGCGGACGTATCCGGTATCCGATAAGCCAAAACGTCGCGTTCGATTATCATATTATTATCTCCGGTCCCGGGTATGCGGCTGTAATCGGTTATTCCGCGTTCCGCACATCTCATCTTGGCACGCGGCGTAATAAATACCCGTGAATTGTCCTGCTGAGGCGTCGGTAAAACCGGAGTCGGCTCACTCGGCGATTTTTCAACCGGCACAAGAGTTTTTTCCTGCGGTTTAGGTGCTTCCGAAATATTTTTGACTTCGGCAATTTTTCCGACGGATATATTGCCGATATCCTCGCCCGCTTCTCCGATCACGGCGATCGGTTCGGTTATCGGAACTTCTTCCCCTTCCGCATGCAGTATCGCCAAAAGCGTTCCGGTGAAAGAAGAGTCTATCGTGATGGTCAGCTTGTCGGTCTCCATCTCGAAAAGCGGCTCTCCCTCCGTTACCTTGTCGCCGACAGACTTCAGCCATTTCGTAATGAGTCCCTCTGTCATCTGCAGACCCTGCTTCGGCATAATTACGATATTTGCCATGAATTGAAACTCCTTTCTGAAATCAGTATCCGTTCGGTCCTGTCGGATCACTTCAGCCAAAGCGTCTTCTTGACTGCATCGTAAATATCCTTCGGCTGTGGTACGACCGCATTCTCAAGATTGAGATTAAACGGCAGCGGACACTGCTTTGCTCCCAAACGTATCACCGGAGCATCAAGATACTGAAACGCCTCTTCCTGTATCACAGACGCGATCTCCGCACCTATACCGCAAACGCGGTGCGCTTCATGAACGACTACCGCTCGGCCCGTTTTTCTGACCGATTGTAAAATCGTTTCTTTATCAAACGGAACCAAAGTACGCGGATCGATTATCTCGACCGATATCCCGTCTTCTTTTTGGAGCTTTTCCGCCATGTCTATCGCTTTTTGCACGTAAGTATGCGTTGCAATAACTGTGGCGTCAGTGCCTTCGCGCACTATCTTCGCCTTGCCAAAAGGAATACAGAAATCAGGGTCGTCCGGCACCTCTCCTTTGTTGACGTACAGCGCCTTGTGTTCAATAAATACCACCGGGTTGTCGTCGCGGATCGCCGTACGAAGCAAACCCGCCGCATCTTCCGGCGTCGACGGCATAACGACCTTCAAGCCCGGAAAATGAGTGAATAAAACTTCAAGACTTTGAGAGTGTGTAGCCGCGTTTCCTCTTCCGACTCCCTGCTGACCGCGTATGACCAGCGGGATCTTTGCCTTACCGCCGAAAACGTAACGGGTCTTGGCGACCTGATTCACGATCTGATCCATTGCAACAAGCGCAAAATCCATATACATCAGTTCTACTACCGGACGCATACCGCAGCACGCGGCACCGAGTCCGGCGCCTATAAACGCCGACTCTGAAATCGGTGTGTTGCGGACACGCTCCGAACCGAATTCGTCGGCAAGTCCGCGCGTGCATCCGAAAATACCGCCGAGTACTTCAACGTCCTCTCCCATTACGAATACCTTTTCATCCCGTCTCATTTCCTCGGCAGTAACGTCTTTAATTGCCTGAGCATAACTTTTAATCATAATAGACTATCCCCTTCGTTATAGAAAACATCGTCAAGCACGTGCGCAGGATCCGGTTCCTCGCTGTTCAAAGCAAAGGTTTCCGCTTCATCGATAAGTTTCTGCGCTTTTTCTGCCAAAGCCTCAAGTTCTTCAGGTGCGACTCCTTGTTCCAAAAGTACTTTTTCCGTGTAGGCGATCGGACATTTCTTCTTCCATTCTTCAACTTCTTCCTTAGTACGGTAAGGGGTAGGGTCGCCGGTCCAATGTCCCATCCATCTGTATGTTTTGCATTCGATCAGAAAAGGCCCTTCGCCCGCGCGTGCACGTTCGATTGCCGGACGAATGACTTTTTCTATCTCATCCGGTTTGTTCCCGTCCACCACGGCATAAGGAATATCATATCCAACTCCGCGTACGGCAATATCTTTGACCGACGTACTTTGCCAAGTGGGAACGGAGATACCGTATAAATTATTTTCACAAACAAAAATCACCGGCAATTTCCAGACGGACGCAAGATTCAACGATTCATGAAAAATACCCTCGTTAGAAGCCGAATCGCCGAAAAACGAAACCGCTACATTGCTCTTTTTTTGCATTTTTGATGCAAGCGCCGCGCCTACCGCTATCGGTATGCCTCCTCCCACTATCGCGTTCGCACCGAGATTCCCTTTCGAAAAATCAGCAATATGCATAGAGCCGCCTCTGCCTTTACAGTATCCGGTCGCACGCCCCATCAATTCCGCAAGAGCATAGCGTACGTCCGCTCCCTTTGCAATACAGTGTCCGTGTCCGCGATGAGTACTGGTTATATAATCATCTTCGTTCAGGCATGAACACACGGTCGCAGGTATGGCTTCTTCTCCGATACAAAGATGTACCGAGCCGCGCAGTTTGTTTGATTCAAACAGATGCAGCGCCTTCTCTTCAAATTTTCTTATCTTGTTCATCGTGAAATAAATATCAAGCAGTTTTTGTGTATCCATCGATAATCCACCTCCTCGTCAGACCAATCTCTTCAGTATCTCGACAACGTCCGTCGTCGTTTCCGCAATGTGAACCCCCGCCGCACGCAGAGCTTCTTCTTTCTTCTCCGCGCTGCCGGTACCGTCCGCCGCTACGATAGCTCCGGCATGCCCCATACTTTTACCTTTCGGCGCATTTTTGCCGGCAATAAGAGCCACGACCGGTTTTGTAATATTATCTTTGATATACGCTGCCGCAAGTTCTTCTTCGCATCCTCCGATTTCACCGATCAAAACGATAACTTTCGTCTCCGGATCCTTCTCAAATAAAGGCAAAACGTCCACAAACGTCGACCCGGGAATAGAATCTCCGCCGATCCCGACACAGGTAGACTGACCTATGCCGGCATTCGTCATCATAAACACCGTCTCGTAACAGTTGGTAGCGGAACGGGACATGATACCGACAGAGCCCGGCATAAATATACGGTGCGCCATAAATCCGGCTTTCGATTTGCCGGGCGATATAACGCCGAACGAATTAGGTCCGATCACACGGGCTCCCTTCATTCTGGCGGCATGATAAACGCCCATCATATCATGGACCGGTACGTGCTCTGCGATCGTCAATATCAGTTTTAATCCCGCATCCAATGCTTCATAAACGCCGGCAGCCGTATACATAGCCGGCACAAATATTACCGTAGCGTTTGCGCCGGTCGCCTCGACCGCCTCGCGGACCGTGTTAAAGACCGGAACGCCGAATACTTCCTGTCCGCCCTTTCCGGGTGTTACGCCGGCAACAACGTTTGTGCCGTACGCCAGCATCTGCTCGCAATGGAACGTTCCTTCACGACCGGTTATACCCTGAATAATCAAACGGGTGTTTTCGTCAATAAGAATACTCATTTGACAACATCTCCCTTCTTGATTTTGCAAAGTGCTTCCACTCCGGAAATCAATCCGTCAACGTTGATAACGTTAGGCAGCGTCTTAATGGTTTCCAGCGCCATCTCCTTATTTGTCCCCTCAAAGCGGACAATAATAGGCACTTTGACCCCGTAAGTTTCGATGGCGCCCTTTATACCGAGCGCAACTTCCGAACACCGGGTAATACCGCCGAAGATATTTATAAACAGTATCTTTATCTCCGGATCGGACAAAACGATCCGGATCGCTTCTTGTATCCTGTTGGCTGTTGCGCCGCCGCCCAGATCAAGGGAGGAACGCACTTTGCTGCCGTGTTTTGCTATATGATCGATACACGACATTATCATACCCGATCCGTTGGAGATCACAGACACGTCTCCCTCCGAATCGCAAGGTATATAGAGGAAATTATAACCTGCCGCCTCTTTGACAAGCGGATGTACAACTTCGCCGTCCTCGGGAGCGGCAAACTCCGGAAACTTCGGAAGAGCGCTGTCGTCGATCGAAATTTTACCGTCTAACGCGATAAGATGTCCTGAAGCGTCTATTGCAAGCGGGTTTATTTCACAAAGCAAACAGTGATATTCGCAAAACAGCTTATAAAGATTCTTTATCAAAACGTTCAGTTCTTTTATTTGTGCGCTGTCGAGCCCGGCTTTTGTTCCGAAATAATTTGCGATATAATCTTTTGCTCCGAAACTCGGAGTAACTACCGTTTTATAGATCCTGTCCGGATGCTCTTTCGCAAGCGTTTCGATCTCCATGCCTCCGTCCGGAGAAAACATAAAGACCGGACATTTGGTATTGCGGTCGAGCATGACCGATAAATAAAATTCCCGGTCGACCGATTTTTTTTCGCTTATCATCAGTTTTTTGACCGTATGTCCTTTAATGTTCATACCAAACATAGCTTCGGCAACCGTTTTGACGTCTTCGTAACGATCGGCAAATTTGACTCCGCCGGCTTTTCCCCGTCCTCCGGTCTTTACTTGCGCTTTTATAACGGCAGGATACTTCAAAGCATCCTTTTGCCTCTCAAGCTCGTCAATGTCATTAACCACAATACCTAAACAGCAAGGAACGTTATACTTTGCGAATAATCCCTGCGCACGGTATTCCATAAGATCCATAATCCAAATCAATTCCTTTCTTCTGAGAATTAAGCCCAAATCTCCTCATCGGTCGGGACTTTTGCGTTATCCAGCCGATAAGCAATGCGTATTACGTTGATAAGGAACTTATAGGAGAAGTTTTCGGAAATACTGTTATTTCCCCAGGACGCGCATCCGAGAGTAGTCGTCGGCGTCAGACTGTTGAAGAAGCTGCCGCCGTTCATCGTCGAGCAGATCTGATTGATAAGCACGCGTGACACCGTTAATTTCTCTCCGGCATACTCAATATGCGCTTTATCATTAGAATGAAGCGAAACGCTGTGGCCTCTTCCTTCGACGTTCAGATTCGCCTGAGCGATCTCAACGGCTTCTTCAAACGTCTTATAAGAGTAGGTCGAAATAACGGGACACATTTTTTCTTTCGAAAGCAGATAGCCCTTGCCGTAGCCGGGAGCTTTCAGAAGGATAACTCTCGTATTTGCGGGAACTTTTATGCCTGCCGCTTCAGCGATCGCAAGCGCGGATACTCCGACCAGTTTTTTGTTCATAACGCCGTTCGGGAATATTGTGTCTGTCACTTTAGCGACCGTATCGGCGTCATCGATATAATAACAACCCGCCTTAACGAATTCAGCAATAATTTTATCGTAGTCTTCTTCAGGTATGATCGCAGTCTGTTCTCCCGAGCAAATGATACCGTTGTCAAAAGCGCGTCCTTCAACTACCATCGGGACCTCTTTCGCATAGTCGACGCCGCGGTCAATAATACACTGCACGTTGCCCGCTCCGACTCCGTAAGCCGGCTTTCCGCTTGAATAAGCCGATTTGACCATCGGCATACCTCCGGTCGCGACTACTACGTCGACGCTCTTCATCAATTCAGCCGAAAGCTCTATCGTCGGTTCGTCAATGATCTGAATAAGATCCTTCGGCGCTCCGAGTTTAGCGATTGCTTCATTCATAAGGCGTACGGTTTCAGTCGACGTCTTCTTCGCACGGGGATGCGGTCCGATAATTATCGCGTTGAGCCCTTTGAGCGCAAACATGGCGTTGCACATCGGAGTTACGACCGGATTCGTGCAGGGCGTGACCGCGCCGACTACTCCGACCGGACGCGCGATCTCGGTAATACCGCTTTCCGCATTACGGCTCAGTATACCGACCGATTGTTTATCTTTTAAACTGTTCCAGATGATTTTTGCCTTACCTTTATTTTTTTGAATCTTGTGCTCGTATACGCCCATCTGCGTTTCTTTAACTGCCAAATCAGCCAAATATTCCGCGTTGTCGTACACTGCTTTCGCGCACGCCTTGACAATGGCGTCCGCCTGCTCCTGCGTATACTGCTCATACTCTTTCTGAGCAATTCTGGCTTTAGCGATCAATGATTCGATAAATTCTTTCGGTTCCATACAAAACTCTCCTTTGTTTTTATGATTTTAAAATAATACCGAAACTTTTCCGCTTTTATCGAAAAACAGCAGAAAAAAGATATATTATCTTCATTATTATGATAAAACTTTTTTCATCCTGCTTTCAATGGCTTTTTTTTACCTGATGGTGGCACAAATTGACATTCCGTTCACTATATGCAAATCGTCATTTCGAAAAATATTTTCAAAATGGCGATTCAATAAAAACTCAATTATATTGCTTTACTTCGCAACTCTGAAAAGCATACCCTCGGCGGTGTCGAAGCTCTTTTCGAGTCTGCCGTCTGCGTTCCTTGTAACGACGCCGTCTGCTTCGGCATCTTTCCATGTCGCAGTTTCCACGTCAAAGTATTCAAGTCCGGAAGCTATATCGACAAATTCGAGTAAGTTGCTCTCTTTTTCGTTTTTATTGAAATATTTATCGGTTATCATAAAACTTCCGTCGTCGAAAAATCCTATCAAAAAATTCGTTCCGTTGATCGCGCCC
>JAGAEK010000198.1 GCA_017828835.1 Oscillospiraceae bacterium
AGGAGACGCTTTATAATAAAAGGGTCGCATCGGAAGGATTGGAAGAGACGAACAAATACACCGCGCTCCCGGGCCACAGCGAACACCATACCGGATATGCGGTGGATCTTGCGATATACACGTCCGACGGACTTTATTATGATTTCTACGGACAGGACGAATATAATTGGGTCAATCAGAACTGCTATAAATACGGATTTATAGAGCGGTATCAGGAAGCCAAAAAAGAGCAGACGGGCTTTTCTGCGGAACCTTGGCATTTCAGATACGTCGGGGTCGCCCACGCGAAAGCGATGTACGATGAAAATATGTGCCACGAGGAATATATGGCGATGCTCAAGACCCATAAATTTGAAGGCGAGCATTATTTCGTAACGACCGGCGACGGCTCGGAATACGAAATATACTACGTCGAAGGTAAAAACGTACCGGTACCGAAAGACGGAGAATACGAGGTATCCGGAGATAACGACAAGGGATTCGTCGTTACCGTCAAGGTAAAATAAAGAGGTAATTTTATGAAGGATTTGGGTAATGGAATACTTATTTCCGAAGAAGCGGAGATAGCGAAAGACGTTCAGATTTTGCCGAATACTCAGATATTCGGGAAGGTCAGAATAGGCAGCGGCAGCGTCATCGGACCGAACAGTCTGATAGAAGACAGCGATATCGGCGAGGGCACGAGGATCAACGCCTCGCAGGTCTATCAAAGCAAGGTCGGGAACAACGTGAGGATAGGTCCGTTTTCGCATATAAGGCCGAACAGCGATATACGCGACGGCGTAAAGATCGGTGATTTCGTTGAGATAAAGAATTCGGTCATAGGGGAAAAAACGTCGGTCGCACATTTGACTTACATAGGTGACAGCGATATCGGAGCGAGAGTCAATTTCGGATGCGGGTGCGTTACGGTCAATTACGACGGATTCAATAAATACAGAACGGTCGTCGGCGACGACGTATTCGTCGGCTGCAACACGAATCTCGTGGCGCCGATAGAGGTAAAAAGCGGGAGTTATATCGCCGCGGGTTCGACTCTGACGAAGGACGTCGAGGAAGACGCTCTTGCGATAGCGCGTGCGCGGCAGGAAGTGAAGCCGGGCTGGGCTGCGAAATTCAGAAAGATCAAAGGCAAAAACTTATAAAGTGATTTTATAAGTTCGATAAAAGAAAAAACGTTACAGACGGGGTGATCGACGCATCTCGTCCGATTTCGTTTGTTTTTGAAAGGGAGGATAAGAGCGGATATGTTCAGAAAGATATTCTGCAGCCGTGAAAAAAAGGATCATGAACCGGTGAGAGGGCCGGTGGAATATATAATCGCGGGGCTGGGAAATCCCGGAAAAGAATATGAAAACACGCGTCACAATACGGGATATCTTGCGATAGAGACGATAGCGAAAGAACGCGGAGTCAAAATGGATAAGCTGAAATACAAATCTCTGTGCGGCGAATGTATGATAAGCGGCAAGAGGGTGTTTTTGATGAAGCCGGCTACTTTTATGAATCTTTCGGGAGAAGCCGTCAGGGACGCGATGTCGTTCTACAAAGTACCTCCCGAACGGACGATAATAATATTCGACGACGTGTCGCTTGAGCAGGGCAGACTGCGCATACGCAAAAAAGGAAGCGACGGCGGACATAACGGGATCAAGAATATAATATATCTCACCGGAAGCGACGATTTTCCGAGGATAAAAATAGGGATCGGCGGGAAACCGGAGGAATACGATTTAAAGGATTGGGTTTTGGAAAAATTTTCCGAAGATGATGAAAAAATAATGCAGGAGTCATACCGAAAAGCGTCTCAGGCGGTCGAACTTATGATCGAAGGAAAATACGACGAAGCGATGAATAAATACAACAGATAAAAAGAGAGGTCTGACCATGCTTTCAAAACCGCTTGAAGCGATGCGCGAATACCGAAAAATAAAAAAAGCAATAGCAGAAGGCGATTTCCCTATATACGTAACGGGACTTTCGCAGATACACAAAGCAAATTTGATCTCGGCGCTTTCGAAAGAGAATAAAACCCCGGCGCTGATAATAACTCATGACGACGCCGCGGCGGCAAAGCTTTATGAAGATATAAAGACGTTTTTCGGCGAGGAGGACGGTGAAGACCGTATTGCGCTCTATCCGTCGAAGGACTACAACCTCAGGGGTGCGGACGGTATTTCGAGGGAGTATGAACACGACCGTTTGAAAGTACTGGGGAAGTGCGTCTACGGAGGGATCAGGATCATAGTGGCATCGGCGGAAGCTGTTTTACAGTACACCGTACCGCCTGACGTTCTTGAAAAAAACACAATGATACTTCAAAGCGGAGACGAGATAAAAATAAAAGATCTGCTTGAAAAGCTTGTGAGCGCGGGCTATTCCCGCACCGAGCAGGTCGAGGGCGTTTGTCAGTTTGCGAGCAGGGGCGGAATAGTCGACGTCTACCCGCCTAACGAGAAGTCGCCGATAAGAATAGAATTCTGGGGAGACGAGATAGATTCCGTCAATTATTTCGATACCTTTACTCAAAGAAGGACGGATTTTGTCGAAAAAGCGGTGATAATACCCGCAAGAGAAACGCTTTACAAAAGCTGCGTGAATTTGGCTGACGTACTCAGAGGGAAATTGAAGGAGTCGGCGATAAAAAAATCGGAAAAAGCCGCGGAGGGTATAAAAGCGGATATTGAGCTGCTGGAAAGCGGCGCCGAACCGAACGATACCGACAAATATCTGCCGATAATATATAAAGAACCGTGTACACTGTTCAATTATCTTCCCGACGCACTGCTGTTCGTTTCGGAATACGCGAGGCAAAAAGAGATACTGAAAAACGTTCAGAAGCAGCTGAGAGAAGATATAAGCATATTATTTGAAGAGGGCGGGCTTTTCAAAGGACTCGACAAATACTGTATGGACGTTTCGGAATACGAATCCGAATTAAAGGCGGCATACAGTATATTTATTGACAATTTTCTCAATTCTATGAATGAAATACCGATAAAACAGCTGTTAAGTGTTGTAGCTTTACAGCTTGCTCCGTGGAGCGGAGACTATAAAGTCATCGAGGAAGAGCTGTCGGATTATCTTTCGAGAGGTTACTGTGTCGCGATAATGGGCGGGATCGAAAAATCCGCTCGCATACTTGCGGGAGACCTGCGGGAAAAAGGGATAAACGCGGTCTATGCCGAAGACGTTGACGCTGTCGAAGAGGGAAAGGTATACGTTTTAAGCGGAGGGGTATCCGCCGGGATAGAGTACCCCGAGATAAAATTCGCCGTGATAAGCAATCAAAAAAACGGTGAAAAGAAGGGGAAACTTAAAAGGAAAACGAAGTCTGGAGAGGATATAAAAAGTCTTTCCGATCTGACTCCGGGTGACTACGTCGTTCACGTGTCTCACGGCGTCGGGATATTCGAGGGTATCGTCAAAAAGGACCTTCACGGAGTTGTGAAGGATTATATCAGGATAAAATACGGCGGCGGAGACGTTCTGTTCGTACCGGTGACGCAGCTTGATCTCGTTGCGAAATATATAGGACCGCGCGACGACGGAAAGGTCAAGCTCAATAAATTGAATTCGGGCGAATGGAGCAAGACGAGAGCGAGAGTGAAACACGCTGCGAAGGATATGGCGAAAGAGCTGCTGCAGTTATACGGCGAGCGCCAGAAAACTCCGGGATACGCGTTTTCTTCAGACAGTGAATGGCAGAGAGAATTCGAGGAACGTTTTCCTTATGAGGAGACGGACGATCAGTTAAAGTGCGTTGAAGAGATAAAAGACGATATGGAGCGCGGAAGACCGATGGACCGGCTTTTGTGCGGGGACGTCGGATTCGGAAAGACGGAGGTCGCGATACGCGCGGCATTCAAATGTGTTATGGATTCGAAGCAATGCGCGGTTTTGGCTCCGA
>JAGAEK010000199.1 GCA_017828835.1 Oscillospiraceae bacterium
GGCTTCAAAAAGCTGTTTTTTAATAAGTTCTTCTCTGCCTGCAATGTCCTTTTGTTCAAGCACTACGCTCAACGTATCGATACCGGACGGAAGATGTTCGAACGAAATATTATTGTCTGCAAAAACCTTTAGAGCTCTGCAGCCGAATCCGATCTCGTTATTCATCATATCTTTTTCAAGCAATACGGAACAAAAACCCTTTCTTCCGGCAATTCCGGTAACTATTGAGTCGGAATCCGCCGAATCGTCCAAAGAGTCGACGATAAGGGTTCCGGCGTCGGAAGGGTTATTCGTATTTTTGATATTTATCGGGATCTTTGCCTGCCTCACAGGAAAGATCGCGTCCTCGTGGAGAACTGTGGCACCCATATATGAAAGCTCGCGCAGTTCGTGATATGTAATTTTCTTTATTGCTTTGGGCGAGTCTACGATCCTCGGGTCTGCCATCAAAAAGCCCGAAACGTCAGTCCAGTTTTCATATATGGAAGCATTTGCGGCGCGTGCGACGATAGCTCCGGTGATATCGGAACCGCCGCGTGAAAAGGTTTTGACGGCACCGTCCGGGAGAGAGCCGTAGAATCCCGGGATAACGGCGTAATCATGTTTTTTCAATTCTTCCGAAAGGACCGCATTCGTCTTTTCGGAATCAAACACTCCCGAGGTGTTAAAAAATATGACGTCTGCGGAATCGATAAAATCAAATCCGAGATAATTCGCGAGAATTATGCCGTTCAGATATTCTCCGCGGCTTGCGATATAATCTTTTGTTGTTTTTTGGCGTAAAGTTTTTTCGATTTTTACAAATTCTTCGTCAAGAGATATATTAAGCGAAAGCCCGGAAATTATGCCGTTATATCTTTCTTTGATTTTTTCAAAAACACTTTCGAACGGTTTGTCGTTTTCGGCAAGGGAATAGCACTTGTAAAGCAGATCGGTCACCTTTTCGTCTCCGGAAAATCTGGCTCCGGGAGCGGAAGGAACGACGTACCTTCTTTCACTTTCGGCTGATATTATAGAACGTACCTTTGAAAACTGACAAGCATCGGCAAGAGAACTCCCTCCGAATTTTACAACTTTACATTCAGACAAAATAAACCCTCCAATAATAGAAACGCACACAAGCGCATTGATATACATAATACATTATATACATTTTATTCGTATCTTGCAATATAGTAAATATAATATAATAAATTAAATTTATATAAAAAACGGCATAGCTTACTTGACAATAAACTATACCGAAAAATTTCAAGCGTTTTTATTTTTTTTGAATTGAGGCAACTGAGCAAATATCACGGCGATAAAAACAAGCGCGCATCCGCATATTTCGGGAAAGGACAAGAATTCACCGAGTAATATCCAGCCTGCGATCGCGGCAAAAACCGATTCCAGACTCATTGCGATAGACGCAATGGACGGAGGTGCGGTTTTTTGACCGATAAACTGAAGAGTATAGCCGACGCCGGCGGACATTATTCCGGAATATGCGAGCATGATACGGGCGTTGAATATGCTTTCGAACGAGACTGATTGAAAGATCAGAGCAAGTATCAAAGAGACGATACCGCAAAAGAAAAACTGCAAAAACGAAACGGTAAGAGCGTCTGCGTCTGAAAATCTGTCGATTATACAGATATGGAAAGTGAACCCGACGGCACAGATCAAGGCTAGCAGATCTCCGGAGTATACTCCTCCGACACCGTTTGACATACACAAAAGGTACATTCCGCAAAGGCATACGACAGCGGCGATAATCGTGGAAATATGCAGCTTTTTACCGGTGAATATCGATACGGCGGCAATCATTATTACATAAGTAGCGGTTAAGAATGCGGTACGTCCTGAGGCGGCGACGCCTGACGGGTAGGCCGTGATTGCAAACTGCTGAAAATTAGTTGCCGCCGTGATCGCAATTCCGCAGAACAGCCCGCCGATGAGATTGCGTTTATTAAAGAGACATGAGGAAATTTGAGAAGGAAGCACCGACAGGTTGCTTTTTTTTGAAATTACAGAGGACAGTTCTCTGAAAACTATTATTAAAAATAAAAAGACAGAAGCCAAAATCGAACGTACGGCAATAAATGTGAATGGAGCGATGTCGTCGGCGGCAGCAGATTGGGCAACGAATGATACTCCCCAAATAAGAGCTGTCAGCGTCAGCAAAAAAACTCCGCGTAACTGTTTCATATGTTTTTTATGCCTTGCGGCGTCCTTTCAATTAAACGGCGTTTTCGGAAAACTCCGAAAACGCCGTCAATATTTTTTTGCGGGGTACTAATTTTGATAATCGAAGAAACCTTTTCCGGTCTTTCTTCCGAGCAATTTTGCACGAACCATTTTTTTGAGCAACGGACACGCGCGATATTTTGAATCTCCGGTCTCGGTGTAGAGAACATTCATAATTGCGAGAACGACGTCGTTTCCGATGAGGTCTGAAAGGGAGAGCGGACCCATAGGATGATTGGCTCCGAGTTTCATAGCTTTATCGATGTCTTCCGCGGAGGCGATACCTTCGGAAAGTACGCAGATAGCTTCATTTATCATCGGGATGAGTATGCGGTTTACGACGAATCCGGGTGATTCTATAACCGTAACGGGATCCTTTCCGATATTAAGTGCAAGTTCTTTGCAGGCGTTGAAGGTCTCGTCGGAGGTATACACGCCTTTGATGATTTCAACGAGTTTCATTACGGGCGCGGGATTGAAGAAATGCATACCGATAAATTTATCGGGACGACCTGACGCGTTTGCTATTTCGGTGATGGAAAGAGAAGAGGTGTTGGAAGCAAAAATGGTATTTTCACCGCATATTGAATTGAGTTTCGAAAATACGTCGGATTTGACTTGCATATTTTCAAAAACTGCTTCAACTACGAATTCTGAAACTTTTAAAGCTTCGATATCCGCCGTCGGGGTTATATTTGCAACGATGGCGTTTTTGACATTTTCGTCCATTTTGCCTTTTTCGACTAACTTTCCGAGTCCTTTTGTTATTTTTGCAAGACCGGCGTCGGCAAATTCCTGCTTGATATCATAGAGTAATACGCTGTGGCCTGCGGCTGCAAAAGTCTGAGCGATACCGCTGCCCATAGCTCCGGCTCCCAATACTGCGATTTTCATTTTGTTTCATCCTTTCTAAATTAAATATAGTTTATTTTGAACTACATTTTTTCAATAATAAGAGCTTCACCCATACCGCCGCCGATGCACAGAGAAGCAAGTCCGAGGCGTTTGTTTTCATGGATGAGATCGTAAATAAGAGTTACGAGGATCCTTGCACCGGAAGCGCCGATAGGATGTCCGATCGAGATCGCACCGCCGTTGATGTTGACTTTTGAGGCGTCCAGTCCAAGCTCTTTGACTACGGCGCAGCTTTGAGAAGCAAATGCTTCGTTAAGCTCGAAAAGATCGATATCTTCAGCTTTGAGTCCGGCTTTTTCAAGAGCCTGACGTGAAGAGGGGACAGGTCCCATACCCATGATCGAGGGGTCTACGCCGACGGAGCCGTTCGAAAGTATTTTTGCGAGAGGTTTAATATTGTGTTCCTTGACGAATTTTTCGCTTGCGATCACAAGTGCCGCGGCGCCGTCATTGATACCGGAAGCGTTTCCGGCGGTAACGGTTCCGTCTTTTTTGAACGAGGGCTTTAATTTTGCAAGTACTTCGACGGTAGTATCGGCGCGGGGAAATTCGTCGGTGTCAAAAACGATGGGATCGCCTTTTTTGACGGGAACTGAAATCGGGATTATTTCGTCTTTGAATTTTCCGGCGGCGATAGCGGCCGTTGTCTTTTTCTGGGAAGCGGCTGAAAATTCATCTTGCATCTCGCGGGTTATACCGTATTTTTCGGCTACGTTTTCAGCGGTGATACCCATGTGATAATTGTTGAAAGCGTCCCAAAGGCCGTCGTTTATCATAATATCTTTCATATTGACGGGTCCCATTTTGTTGCCCCAACGCAATGATTCACAGGCATAGGGAGCGCGGCTCATGTTTTCCATTCCTCCGGCAACGATACATTCGGCATCACCGGCTTTGATTATCTGAGAAGCTGTTACGACCGCCTGAAGACCGGAGCCGCATACTTTGTTTATAGTCATAGCGGGAGTCTCAACGGGTATTCCGGCATCCAGAGAGGCTTGTCTTGCGGGGTTCTGACCGAGACCTGCCTGAAGTACGTTTCCCATAATTACTTCGTCTACGTCAGTGGGAAGAAGACCTGCGCGCTCTACCGCTGCTTTGATAACGGCGGCTCCGAGTTGTTGAGCGGGTATTCCGGCCAGAGAGCCGCCGAATTTTCCGACAGCCGTTCTGCAGGCAGAAATAATGTAAGTGTTCATAAATAATTCCTCCAATTTTATATTTTTAACTTTAATTTGACAACTTAATTAATTTTTCGAGCGGATTTTTTTAATATACTCGACAATGCGCTTGTTGAAAACTATGCCTAAGATACCGATAATGCCGGTAACGGCGAAAACTATGATCGCGGTAATAAAATTTCCGTTGCTGATCGATGCGCCCGCGTAAGTTGAGGTAATGATCGACGGTATCCTTGCAAATATCACGATCAAAAAATAAGGCAGCGGTTTTACGGGGGTGAGCGGAGCGATATAAGTCAGTATATCTTTCGGCGTTCCCGGTATAAGAAAAAGTATAAAGAAAATTATTTCAAGTTTTTCCGGGTCATTCAGAAAAGAAACGGACTTTATTTTTTCGTTTCCGAAGAGTTTGGCAACGAGTTCGCGGCCGAAAAATTTGACGGCGAAATATATCGTCAAAGTACCCAACAGGATACCGAGCAGACACAGTGCGAGTCCGCCGAAAGGTCCGTACATTGCGCCGGAGAGTACTTCGATCGGTTCTCCGGGAAGTATAGCTACGATTATCTGCAAAAACTGTATTCCCAACATGATGAAAAAGCCCAAAGTACCTCTTGAGGTTACGTAATTTCGGAACGAGTCAAAAGAATCAGTGTTTTTCAGCGACAGAAACCACGGCATCATTTTCACTGCGGTGAAAATCAGTAAGGCAACGATAAGAACGGCAAAAATTATTTTGACGATCAAGGAAACGGCAAGCTTTTTCATTGGATTATGATACCTCTGTTTTTAATGAGGTAATTAGCGCCGGAAAGCACCGTTATCGTAGCCATGATCCACATAAGTATATTTGTGATGAGCGAGATCGGTATCTTGTCTGCGATTGAGGGGAAAGTTGACAGTTCACATAAAAAGAGCATAACGGACAAAGCGACTGATTGATAAACTGTTTTGATTTTCCCGAAAATATCTGCCGCTATTACCATGCCTTTTTCAAGTGCGATCATTCTCAGCGAGGTAACGATCAGTTCCCGCATTATAATAAGCACTACTGCTATGCAAGGGGCGACCTTCAGATCAAGAAAACAGATCAGGACCGATATAGTCAGCATTTTGTCGGCGAGGGGATCCATCATTTTGCCGAAATCAGTAATGAGATTGTATTTTCTTGCAATTTTTCCGTCAAGCGTATCGGTTACAAATGCGGCAATGAAAAGTACGAGAGCGATAATAAAATGGTGAGGAAGCGTTTCTATGAGCATCGCCGCGATACAGAACGGTATCATAATGATCCTGAAAACAGTCAGTTTGTTCGGTAGGTTCATATAAAGACTCCTTTATAGAAAACGGTGAAGATCGGATTATTCCGCTTCGCCTAAAAGATCGTATTCAAGCGTATCGGTTATGTGAACGTTTATGTAATCGCCTACTGTTATGCGGTGATCGCAGGAGAAGAAAACTTTCGCGTCTATATCGGGGGCGTCGTAAGCGCTTCTGCCGAAATAGCCTCCGGCGTATTTGTCATACCCTTCGACAACGACCTCAAGAGTTTTTCCGATTTGAGATTCGTTGAATTTTTCGATTACGGTCATTTGTTTCGTCATAATAAGATCGGAACGGCGACGCTTTATTTCGTCGTCTATCTGATCGGGCATTTCCGCCGCGGGAGTACCTTCCTCGGGAGAGAAAGCAAAGCATCCGAGACGTTCGAAGCGTACCTCGTCCGCAAATTCGCATAGCTCTTCAAAATCCTTTTCGGTCTCTCCCGGGAATCCGGTAAGAAACGTCGTACGGAGGATAACCCCGGGGATCCGGTCTCTGATTTTTTTGATAAGAGAGAGATAAAATTCACGGTTTCCGGATCTGTTCATACGTTTGAGAACGTTATCCGAAACGTGCTGAAGCGGGATATCGAAATATTTCACTATCTTGGGTTCATTTGCGACGGTGTCGATCAATTCGTCGGTGATCTTATCGGGATACGTATAAAGAAGACGTATCCATTTTATATTTTTGATCTCGCACAAAGCTTTAAGGAGCTGCGGCAATTTTGGTTCTTTGTAAAGATCTACGCCGTAGAGAGTGGTGTCCTGCGCAACTACTATAAGTTCGGTGACGCCGTTTTCCGCAAAATACTCCGCTTCCTTTACGATACTTTCGATAGTTCTGCTGCGGTATTTTCCGCGGATCTGAGGGATCGCGCAATAAGTACAGCAATTATTGCACCCCTCCGCTATTTTAAGGTAGGCATAGAAGGGGAGATTTGAAATAATTCTTCCGCCTTCAAGAGAAAGGTCGGATTTATTTCCGAATTTTACGGTTTTTTCGCCTTTTAAAGCTCTCTCGATCGCAGCAGGCAGTTCTTTGTTTGAGCCGATACCCAATACTATATCGATCTCGGGTATTTCCGAAACGAGTTCTTTTTGATATCTTTCGGCGAGGCATCCGGTAACGGCGATGACTTTTATTTTTCCTTCTTCTTTAAGCTTTACGAATTCGAGGATATTTTCGATAGCTTCCTGTTTGGCTTCTTCGATGAATCCGCAGGTGTTTATTACGACGGCGTCGCAAATTCCGGAGTCTACGCAAAGTTCGTAACCGAATTGTCTCAAGTCAAATAGAATATGTTCGGCGTCGACTTGGTTTTTAGAACAACCGAGCGAGACCATACCTACTTTTATCGGCATTACTATTCATCCATTTCTTCGTTTATTATATTGAGGATATTTTTGATATCGCCGAAACGGTATCCTAGACGGATCAGGGCGTCAAAAACACGTTTGCGGTCTTTTTCGCTGTCGATTGACCGACATTTTTTTTCAAAAAGCATTTCCAGTCTTTGAGTTTCGGAGAACCCGTCTTCCGAAGCAAGAGAAACGGCGTACTCGGCATCCTCTTCCGAAACGCCGCGCAGTTTCAATTCGCGAAAAACTCTGGAATCTCCCCAGAATTTTGATCTTATACAGGTCAGAGCAAACGAATACGCATATTCTCTGTCGTTGATCAATCCGGAAGACTCAAACTCATCCAAAACGGTATCCGCGATTTCTTCCGTGTATTTTTTAAGCAGGCGTTCTTTAAGCATGGCGCGCGTACGGTTTGAAAAAGACAGCATATTGAGCGCCGTGCTTTTTGCTTGTTTAAGATTACTGTCGTATAAGATCTCTTCAACGTCGTATGTAAGTATTTTACCGGGTTTTAAAGAATATGATTCAGCGGTCTCAGAACCGACGTTAAAAGAAGAACCGTCACTTAAGCTGACTTTTACGGTTTTATCTTTGAGAGTATTCAATTCGGTAATAAAGACGTCGGAACCGGCGTCTTTGGATAAAAGGTTATTTTTCGGCATCATTCGTCATCGCAATCGGCGTCGATAGAAACGGCGACCGGAGTCCTTGCAACCGGCTTTTCGGAAGCGGAGAACTGGAGCTTTTCAAAGCTTTCTCTGACTTTTTTCTCGATTTCATCCGTAATTTCCGGATGTTCGTTCATATATATCCTGGTGTTGTCCCGACCTTGTCCTATACGTTCGCCGTTATAGCTGAACCAGGCGCCGGATTTGTTGATGATATCAAGTTTTACGGCAAGATCGAGAAGCTCTCCGACACGGGAAATACCCTGACCGTACATAATATCGAATTCCGCCTCTTTGAAAGGAGGTGCGACTTTGTTTTTCGACACCTTTACTTTAGTGCGGTTTCCGACAACTTCTCCGCCGACCTTTATTTGTTCGATTCTGCGGACGTCAAGACGTACCGACGCATAGAATTTGAGCGCGCGGCCGCCGGGAGTGGTTTCGGGATTGCCGTACATGACTCCGACTTTTTCACGGAGCTGATTTATAAATATGGCGACGCAATTTGTTTTTGAAATGATACCGGTGAGTTTGCGGAGCGCCTGCGACATAAGTCTTGCCTGCAAGCCGACGTGCGAATCGCCCATTTCACCTTCTATTTCCGCTTTCGGTACCATCGCGGCAACGGAATCGATTACGATTATGTCGATCGCACCGGAACGAACGAGCGCTTCGGCAATCTCCAACGCCTGTTCACCTGTGTCGGGCTGAGATATGAGAAGAGAATCGGTATCTACGCCGATATTTTTGGAATATACGGGATCAAGGGCGTGCTCGACGTCAATGAAAGCGGCAAGTCCGCCGGCTTTCTGAGCTTCCGCTACCGCATGGAGCGCAACGGTCGTTTTACCTGAACTTTCCGGCCCGTATATTTCGATTATACGTCCTCTCGGAAGTCCGCCTATACCGAGCGCCATATCGAGTGCGATAGAACCGGTATGTATAGCATCTATATTAAGGGTTTCGGTTTGTCCGAGACGCATGACGGCGCCTTTCCCGAACTGTTTTTCGATTTGCCCGAGAGCGGTTTCAAGAGCTTTCTGCTTTTCTTCCGCGCTGACGGGGGAAACAAAAGATTGCTGCTTGATATTTTTTTCAGCCATATCATTTACCTCCGTGATATATTATGTTTTATATTATATAACAATTATCTTATAAAGTCAACAAAAATAACGGACGGCAAAATGAAAAATTCGCCAATGTTTCTTTTAAAACAACATTGCATTTGAAAGAAAAATACAGTATAATAAACAGGACAAATCAGAAGGGAGCGGTAAGAGTATGGATTGGGATTTGGCCGGCAAAGTAACGTTGGTCGGAATGATATTGGTGTTTTTGGCGCTTATAGTGCTTTGGCTTATTATACAGCTGATCGGATTTGTTATGAAGGGATTTAATAAGAAAAACAAAGATAAAATTTCAAA
>JAGAEK010000200.1 GCA_017828835.1 Oscillospiraceae bacterium
AAGCGAAGACTATCGTCTTCGGTCTCACCGGCACCGGATACTTCGATATGGTCGCCTACGAGAAATACCATAACGGCGAAATGAGCGATTATATCCCCACCGACGAAGATCTCGCCGCTTACCGCAAGACTTTGCCGAAAGTGGATTGACGTAAAAAAGCAGAGAAAAAAGGAAGGGCGCGACCCTTCCTTTTTTATGAATAATGAAGAAATGAATAATGAATAGTTTCGGAACGTTTTTGCAGTCGGCAAAAACGGATCGATTTATAATTGATTTATGTGTTTCGTTCGCGGCTGTTTGGATTTGCGGTGCAAATTTGATACGTCAGTTCACGCGGGCGATCGATGATCGCCCCTACTTTGCTGACGGCTGCCGTTCGAGAGAGTATTTTGCTGACGGTGACAGCTGCACATAAACCAAGTTTTCTATTGAAAAACGCCGGAGTTTTATGTATAATAGTTTAAGATGGGTGACAGTCGATAAGGACAAAACGGTTTTGACCGGCGGATTGATTTGCCGGTACTTTGTCAAGCGCCTTGTGAATATCGGTTTATTTACATCGGCGTTTTCCTCGTCCCGACAAAAATCATCACTGTCAAAACTGCCAAGCACCTGGAAGCGAGAAAAATCCGGGTGATTCTCGGTGATGAACCAACACTTTTGTATCAATAATATAATCTGTCGGGGTCCCCGAAAACCGCAGGTTTTTGGGGTGATCATCACGACAAGCCGAACAAGCGCCGGATTTTGCCGCTTATCAGGCGGTTTGTCCTTATCGACTGTCACCCATTGTTGACTTTTTTGCCAAAATATGGTACAAGTAAAAAAAGGAGGTCTTTCCCGTGTTAACGATTGCAATATGCGACGACAATCTGCATTTTGCCGATACTATGAGAAAGCGGATCTATGATCTTTGTGTAAAATACGTTCCCGAAAAGGTGGATTGCAGAGTATTAGGGGTTTTTACTTCCGGTGTAGAGCTAAAAGAATTCATGAAAGACACCCCCGTTAGTATTTTGTTCCTGGATATTGATATGCCCGGAATGTCCGGATTTGAATTAGCAAAAAATATTTGCGATGATCACCAAGAAACAATAATTATATTCGTATCTTCTTTAGATGACTTTGTTTACAGCTCGTTGGAATACAGCCCCTTCAGGTTCTTGCGCAAAAGCAGGTTGAATGAAGAACTCCAGGATTGCTTTATTAAAGTAATCGATAAATGCACAAGCGATAATGAATCTGCTGTATTTAATACGGTAAAAGGTGATCAAGTAATTCGTTTTAAGGATATCGTATTCATTGAAAACGACGCGAATTATTACGTCGTGCATACCGGAGACGGCACTCTGTACAAATGCCGCGGTTCGTTAAACGATGCTGAAAATTTATTGTCAAATCATGACTTTTTTAGAATACAACAATCATATTTAGTAAACTTTGAACAGATTAAAACAGTTGACGGGAAAGATGTTTTGACCAAGACCGGCGAAAGGCTTGCGATAAGCCGCCGATGCATTAATGACTTCAAAACGGCTTATTTGAAGTATTCACGAAGGAGGTTCTGATCCGTGCTCAGTTTTATTTTCGAATACGGCGCTTCACTTTTCGACGCCGTGCTCGTCGTGTGGTTCATCACTAAATTCACGAAAAAGAGTTTCGACTTAAAAAAGAACCCATACTGGCTCCCCGCAATCCTTATTGTTTTCGTTTACACCGTTTTCAGCGATAACTTTCTTTCGGGATACAATACTCTTTCAACGCTGATCTTCCTCGCGCTTTATATCGCATACGCGCTCATAGTCGGTTGGGATCACAAGATTCGCGCGCTTATATCCGTCGGCGCTTTTGAGGTTTCGATAATTCTTTTGAGCAACTTTTTGTTCCTCATGCTTTCGTCTATGATCAACGATTTCACGGCGGTGATGCAGGGCGAGGACAACTACGTCCGGTACATATTCCTCATACTGCATAAAGTATTTTTGTTCACGATCTGCAAGATCCTGCTCCGCATATTCAAATCCGATGATGAAGACCTCGACCTGAAAAACGAACTGCTTACGATCTCGTTCACGATAATCACCATCGTCGGAGCCGTCGCGGCTATGTTCGTCTCCGCAAATTCGGATAACTCCGTTGTGCAGATATCTTCGTTCGTCATAACGATAGCGTTCATCGTCGCAAATGTGTTTCTGTATTTCCTTATCTCACAGATATTGAAACTCCAGAAATCCAAACGCAAGCTCGCTCTGTTTGAAAACAAGATGGAATTCGAGCACCAGATATACGACGAAGCGAAAGAGTTTTATGAAGAAGCGAGAAAGAACCGCCACGATATGAAACAACATCTGACAGTCGTGGACGGATATCTTGAAGAGCGGGAATACGACAAATGCAAAGAATACGTCAAAACGCTGCTTCCGACCGTCGCAAAAAGCGATAACGCCGTAATACGCTCTAATAACAAAGTCATCGATTACGTCATCAATTCCAAACTCGGCAAACGCAAGAGTATCGATCTTCTTATCACCGGGACGACAGGCGATATCTCGGATATCGCGGAGCCGGATATGGTAAGCCTTCTCGGAAATATACTTGATAACG
>JAGAEK010000201.1 GCA_017828835.1 Oscillospiraceae bacterium
AAAATATTTCGGTCGCCGAAGAGCTTGCAGAAGACACTTTTGTGAAGATCGGGATAAAGAAACCTGTTTTTTCGGTAAAATCGTCATTCAAAACGTGGCTTTATAAGATAGGCAGGAACGTTGCAGTTGATTACGTTCGCAAAAGTTCGAAGCAAAATACGGTCAATATAGAAGATTTTGACGATATAAGGGACGAAACTTTTCTTGAATTTTCTTATTTGAAAGAGGAAAGAAAGATCATGATCCACAGAGCCATGAGAAATTTGAAAGAGGAATACCGGCAGGTTTTGTGGCTTTATTATTTTGAGGAGCTTTCAGACAAAGAGATATCGAAAATAATGAAGAAAAACGTTCACGCGATAGAAACTCTCATATATCGGGCAAGGCAAGCTCTCAAGTCGGAATTACTTAAAGGAGGGTTCAACTATGAAAACTTATGAAGAAATGGCAAACAGTGCGTTGGAGAAAATAAACGCAGCAAAAGAAGAGCGGATAAAGCGCGGAAAAACGATAACTAAGATAGGCGCGACGGTGATAGGACTGTGCTTTGTCGCGGTGATAAGCATCGGGATCATTAACGGAAACATATTTAAGAACAACAACGATATAATAACGCCTGTAAGCGGGCAGGAAGAGAATTCCGAGATTCAGAACAACGAAGGACAAAAAGAAAATTCCGAAGATCAGAACAACGAAGGCTCAAAGGAGATCTCGACCGGCAAAACCGAGGAAGGGATCAATATTCCGCTTGAGATAAAAAAAGATATTGACGTTGACAGAGCGGGCTTTGTTGAAGCTTACGGCAAAAGGATGACTTACGAATTGCAGAAAATACTTGAAAACGGCGAGGAGGGTATTATACCGATAATTTTAAAGGCAAGCGCGGATCCGGATTATGTCTATAAAGGCAAAACCGTTGAAGAGTATAATGATCTTATAGAGAGCGCGGAAATAGAAATTACAAAATACGAGATGCTGCTGAAGGACGACGGCGAACGTCTGAAATACGGCGAAAAATTATATTTGGGCGGCGCGCCGGAGCTTTGGGCTGAAAGTTTTTATAATGAAAAAGTTGAGTTTTACGGCGACCTTCTCGATAAATATATAAAAGACGGCGAATTTTTGAAAGACGAGTTGGAGAAGGATCTCGAAGCTAAAGTATACGTTATGGAAACGACGTACTCCGACGCAGAGCGTAGAGAAGCCCTGAAAGCTTCCGTCCTTGATGCCGTAGCCAAGATGGAAAAAATCATAGACGTCGAAGAAGGGGTCAAAACCGAGTGGAATTGTCTTATCGCACATTTTTCGAAAGACGAGGTCAAAGAATTCACCTGTGACGGTATTGAAAATTGGTTTTTTGATATTGCAATAGTTACTGACGGAGCGGATGATGCGGCTTTGATCGCTGCGATCGCCTGATAAAAAAATAAAAGAATACCGCCGATCTTTTTCGGCGGTATTTTTATTAAACTGCGGCAAGCAAGCTGAGATTTCTCAGATCGGGGTCCTTGATCTGCTCGTTTAGAGAGATCGCGATACTTTGCAGATCGTTCGCGCGGCAGGGCAAGAGGTCCGGTTTTTTGCGTATCATGGAGATTATTTCGCTGCACGCGACCGAAATATTATCTTTTACGTTCGCGGCTGACAGTATGTTTTTCAGCGCGCTGCAGAGGGGAGAATCATCGGAAATACCGCAGATATCTTTCAGAGCGCGGAATTTCCATTTGTAATAGGGAGCCGGCCTGCCGTTTACCCAAAGCGCCGCGCTGATACAGGCGTTTACGAATTCGGCGGCTGTAAGAGCAGCCGCGTCGGTTTCTCCGCGCATGAGGCACCGGTTATAATTATATTCTCCGGTCTGGCTCATCAAGATCAAAAATCCGCATAATTTTTTAAGCCGTATATCCTGCGGCGGGTTTGACCAAGCTGAACGTATTTTTGAAAAATCGCCGAGATTGTCGTGAAACACTTTGCCGTCGGAAGCTTCGAAAGCGGCGTGGTCGGGAACCGAAAGCCGGTCCCGCCAGTTTTGAGGTTCGTGAGGGATACCCGTCAGAGCAAGATAGAAATCCGCGGTACGGAAAACACCGTTGCGTTTTCCGCCGGCGGGATTTTCTTTGTTTTTGCAAAGCCCCATAAATTCGCGGGGCAAAGACGAATATGCTCGTTCAAGCATAAATTCGGTGTGGCGGTCGATAATATCCTCGCCCGGCAGAAAAATACAAAAACCGGGTTCGAAGTCGTGGTCGCGGGAGAGTTCGTCGTCATAGCCGTAGCATTCCGAGCCGGAACCGACGAGTCCGACGGCGATAAGGTCGAAAATATCGGGGAATTGATTTTTTATCATTTCTTTTCCGAAATTTTCCCAATATAATTTTGAAATTTCAATTCCTTTCATAGATATTTTTCGACCTTTCAGATAATTCTTGCGCATAAGCGAAGCGACCGTAATAATCAAAAACGGGGGCACATTTTGAGCAAACGAAGGCGTAATTCCCGTTTTTGGGGATACCTGGCGTTTCGAGCAATAAATAAGCTTTGTCGAGATAATTCTCGATTTTTTCCCAGCCTTCCTCGATACCGAGCGCGGCTTCGGCGAGATTTGCGAGATTGAGCATGGTAACTGCTTGCTCCGGTTCGCTGTTCGGGATCGAGCGGATGACATCGAGCGCTCTGCCGAAATAATTCTCAGATTCTTCAAAGCGGCGAAGAGCAAGCAGATCGGTTGCCATATTGTTGTATAAGCTGCCGAACAGTTCGTTTTTCGGATCGAGTTTCGAGTTATATATACCTTCTGCTTTTTTGAAAAGGGATAAAGCTTCGGGAAAGCGGGAGAACGCGGTATACACCGTGGCGCAGTTTATAAAAAACGTGGCGGCAGGCACGGTGTCGGATATATTGAGTTTATCGATCAGATCCAGGGCCATACGGACAAAACCGACGGCCTTTTCGGCGTTACCGGCTTTGCGGTAGAATCCCATACCTTCGTTCGCTAACGACAATAAAGCGTTATCATCGTTTTGAGATTTTGCTTCCGATATCCAAAAATCGAGATAAGCTTCAGCATTTACGGTATCATTTTTTGAATAAAACTCATCCAGTTGTTCTATGACGGATTTTATATTGATCATTTAACTCACTCATCAAAAAATATTATTTGATAGGTTCGAAATCGGCGGCACCGTGTTTGCAGAGAGGACATACGAAATCATCGGGCAGTTTGTCGCCCTCGTAAACGTAGCCGCAGATTTTGCAGACGTACCCTTTTTTATCTTTGACCTCGGGCTTCGGTTTTACGTTGTTTTGATAATAGGTATATGTCATAGTTTCGGCGTTTGACATGACTCTTGCTTCAGTTACCTCGCAGATAAACATTCCGTGTGAGCCGAGGTCTATTTCGTCGATAACTTTCAGTGACATGATCGCGTTGATATATCTCGGAAGGAAGATAAGTCCGTTATCTGTTCTGAGGACGGTATCCTTGTAGTCGGCGAATTTATCGACTTTTCTTCCGCTTTGGAAACCGAAGGTTTCAAAAACGTTGAACGGGGCTTCCTGGGATAAGCAGTTTACGTTTAAGATACCGGTTTTATGCACGATATGATAGGAATAGTTAAGTTTGTTGATATTCACGGCTACTCTTAAAGGAGAGTCGGTCAGCTGAGTAACTGTGTTTACGATACATCCGTTATCTTTTGTACCGTCGTTTGTCGTAACGACGTAAAGACCGTAGCCGATTTTAAACAGTGCGGTCATATCGTTTTTAACGGCGGTATCGGCGTTGCGCTGTTCATAATCGGAACAAAGTGCCGATGCTAAAGTTTCGAGCTGAGTTTTGCTGTCTTGATTTAAAGCCGACGTAATACTTACCGATTGCTCGGCAAATTTTATGTTTTTGCATTTACCGAACATTTCCTTCATGACCTTAACGGCGGTCGGAGCCCAGGAACCGTTTTCGATAAACGCGACCGTTCTCTTTTGATAGTTACGTTCGACGAGGTGGGAAATAAACGTTTTCATAAACGGGAAAATATCGGCGTTATAAGTCGTTGTGGCGAGGACGAGCCTGCCGTAGCGGAAAGCGTTTTCGACCGCTTCGAACATATCCTCTCTTGCGAGGTCTGTAACGACGACTTTCGGGCAACCTTTTTTCTTCAGAAGATCCGCGAGCATATCCACCGCTTTTTTCGTGTTTCCGTATACCGACGTATATGCTATAAAAATACCGTCGCTTTCTACCTCATAAGAAGACCAGATCTGATACAAGTTTATATAGTGTCCGAGATTTTCCGAAAGTACTGGACCGTGTAGGGGACATATAACAGTGATATCGAAAGAAGACGCTTTTTTAAGTACCGCCTGCACCTGTGCGCCGTATTTTCCGACGATACCGAAATAATATCTTCTTGCTTCGCAGTCCCAGCCTTCGGGGTCTTCGACGTCGTTTGCGCCGAATTTTCCGAAACCGTCCGCGGAGAAAAGCACCTTGTCCGCGTCGTCATAAGTCATGATGACCTCAGGCCAGTGCACCATAGGGGAGGTAATGAAATGCAGAGTGTGTTTACCGAGCGAAAGAGAGTCACCGTCGTTGACTATAATACGGTTATCATCGAATGA
>JAGAEK010000202.1 GCA_017828835.1 Oscillospiraceae bacterium
ACCGCAAGCGCGATCGTTATCACAAGAAACACGATCCCCCAAACGTACATCTTGCGGTAAAGCATATAAAACGCGCCGAACAAAAATCCGAACAAATTCAGCGTTATAGCTCTGACGCCCTGCGCGAAAAGCATAAACCTCGGCAGAAAATAATAAGATTTATTGCCGGTGAATATCGCCATTTCCTTAGCCGAAACACCCTCGAGCTCGGCGTTTTCATCAATTCCTCCAAACGGCGTCGTGTATGGATTCGGCGGTATCACCGGGCCGGTGTATTCCTTTTTGTCCTCAGCGTCTTTTCTCTCGCCCAAGCGCGCTCCGCATACTCCGCAAAACTCGTCGCCGTATTCATAAGGCGCGTTGCAGATCTCGCATTTCAGTTCTTTCCCGAAATATTTCTTCGCTTCCTCTTCTTTGTCGGCGTTATCGTTTTTCCAGTTGCCCTCGGAATGCTTTTCGTATCTGCAGCTGCCCGTTTCGAGAAAACATTTTCTGTGGTGAGGCGCTCCGCAATCCGGACATACGACTATATCGTCGCCGTCTTTGAACGTTTCTTTGCAAGCCGGACACTTCGCACCTGTGTAATCAATCATATACGTTTTTGCCGAATCACTCGGCTTCTCCTTTTTATTTTCGGTTTTTTATAATTATACAGCAAATATTCGAAAAAAACAAGTTGTGAATTTGAGAATCTTTTGATATAATTTTATTAACATATTTTAAAGGAGCGTCTGCAATGTCACGACTTCAATTTCCTTCGATGATCGCCTTCGATTACGGCCAGACCCTGATCAACGAACAAAAATACGATCTCAAAAGCGGTTTCGCCGCCCTCCTCTCCGCCGCGACCTCAAACCCCGATAACGTTACCGCGGACGAAGTCTTCTCACTATATAAAAGCGTCCGGGCTGACGCGGGATACTGCGGCGTCGAAGGCCTCCCGAGGATCGAAGTCCAATGGAATTGCGTCAAAAATTACCTCTTTGACTATTTTTCGGTCGTCTTGCCGTTCGACGACGATTTCGAAACCGAAAAATATTTCCTCGAAAACGTCTACGACTGTACTCCGTCGCCGGGTATCGGGGAGCTTTTGGATTTCATAAATTCAAAATGTATACGGACATGCGTCGCAAGTAACCTCTCCTATTCAAAAAAATGGCTCACCTTTTTGATAAACTCCCTGATCCCCGACAATAACTTCGAATTTATAGAGGTGAGTTCCGACTGCGTCTACAGAAAACCGCATCCGAGGTATTTCGAGCTGCTCGCAAAACGCTGCCGCCTGAACCCCGACGAGATCTGGTTTTGCGGCGATAACCCCGTCTGCGACGTCGACGGATCCGCCGCCGCCGGAATGTCTCCGTTCTGGTACCGCGAGATCACAGAGCTCAGCCCCATCACCCGCGGCAGAACGGCGCTCCCGAAATATGACTATACTCCGCTCTGGTCATGGAAAGAATTTGAAAATATTATTGAAAAAATCGAAGAAATGTCGCTCAATCATCTGATCTGACGCTTTTCCATCTTTCCCCGCGAATAAAAATACGCAATCCGCTAATTTTATATTTGCAAAATATTTCGCCTCAAATTCAAAATACTTTATTTTTTTGTCAGACACGCCCGGCTTTTTATATATTTTTCTTAAAAATCGCCGTTTTTGTTGTTTTTTACTATTGACAATTTTTTCTATAAGGTATATAATTTGAGTAAATTGATTTGCAACCGATTTCAATGAGTTAATAAGGCTTGCGCCATATTAAAAATTTTTTTTATTATTTTTGAGGAGGAAAAAATCATGAAAAAACTCTTGGCAATCGTTCTTTGCTTGGCGATAGCCTTGACAGCGGCGATCGCTATGTCTGTCAGCGCTTTCGCAGACGCAGATCCCATCGTTTGGGACTACTCCATCGAAGACACCACCGGTATTCCTTTCAGGGATAACGCTGTTGTTCAAAACTGGGGTGCAAAAATAACCGGAGAAGCCAAATACGATGCAAACGAGAAAGCTTTCGCAATAATCGACGGCGAAGGCCTCAAGGCTTGGCAATCCGCTTATGCAAACATCAACACCTATTGTCTTGATCCCGAAAACGGAGATCAACCTCTCGCCGACTGGTCGGTTTACAAATGGATAGTTGTTTGCTACAAGACCGTTGACATTAACGGAGTAACATCTTTCGCTATCACCGCTGACGGAGCTCTCGCATTTACAGCTCTTCCCGCATCTCCCGATTCTTATAACAAGCTCGTTCTCGATGCTATAAACGGTGGTGTAGGCGATAACGTATCCGGAATCGGAAGCGGCGCCGGCGCCGGACAATTCGGCGGCGTCAATATGAACTTCGGTTGGTATTCTTCTTCTGATATCGAAACCGGCGGAACCGGAATATATCTTAAATATATTGCTTTCTTCGCAACCAAAGCCGAAGCTGAAGCTTTCGATTTCGATTCTTACAATGCTACCGAGCCCTCTGATCCTACTCCCGACACTTCCGAGCCCGAAACCTCTGAGCCCGAGACTTCCGAGCCCAATCAAACCGAGAACAGTGAAGCCGAAAAGCCCAACACCAACACAAGCGACGTCGCTATGATCTCCGGTGCTGTTCTTCTCTGCGCTGTTGCGGCCGCTGTCGTAGTAGTTTCCAAAAAATCAAAATAAACAAATAACAGTATCATAAGATACAATAATTAAACAGGGAAAAGGACCTTTTCCCTGTTTTTTTTAAAAGAGGTGCAAATTATGAAAAGAACTCTTACAGCACTCGTTGTTATTATCGCGATCGCAATGATCGCCGCGATCGTTACGCCGGTTTTTGCAGTCGAGCCGAAGCTCTGGAACTATTCCGTTGCGGAAGGCGGAGCCGATCTTTATCCCGGTCCGCTCGTAACAGACTGGGGCGCGACTCCCGCAGGTATCTCGGAATACGATCCCGTCGAAAAAGCATGGAAACTCCAGACCGAGATCGATATCGCTCCCTGGTCGAACGTCTATGCCGCTCTCGGATATCCGAGAGAATCCGACGAGGATCCTCCTATCCCCTTGGCAGACTGGTCCGTCTATAAATATATGGCGATCCGTTATAAGGTCATATTCCCCAAAACTTCCACCTGCTTCCCGCTGCTCGGTGACGGAGCTTTGGGAATCGAAGAACTCCCCGTCTTTAACAAAGGCTATACAACCTACATTCTGAAAATGAAAGACAGTCTCGGAAGCGGTAAGATCGTCGGTCCCGGATGCAACGGCGGCGTTTCTCTTTCTTTGGATATGTATGCTGCCGACGGCGTTCCCACCGGTTCGACCATATACGTCAAATATATAGGCTTCTTCGAGACAAAAGCTGAAGCCGAAGCGTTCGTTTTAGAGGGCGACGAGTCCGAAGTATCCGAGGTTTCTGAAGTCTCCGAGGTTTCCGAAGTACCGTCTGAGCCGGAGCCCTCCCAACCCGCGGCGTCCGAACCCGCGTCCGAACCTGAGACATCCAACCCCGCGTCTGAGCCCGTGGACGAGCCCGATACGTCCAAGTCGGAAGCTTCCAACGTAGAACGGTCTTCCGGTTCCTCCTTCCCCACCTGGGCTTACATCGTGATCGCGGCTGTTGTCGTTGCTCTCATCATAGTTATCATAGTAAGCTCTAAATCGAAGAAAAAATAATATTTTTCTTTAAAAAAATACAATCCGGTTCGCCGCAGTTTTTCTGCGGCGAACTTTTTTTATGTCTTTACAAACGGCTTTGGTTGTGGTAAAATTATTCGTAAGTTTTACAGATATTTCAAAGGAGCTTATTTATATGAAAAAATCAGTGATCGCCGCAATTCTGATATCTTTCGTTTTTATTCTGACTTCCTTCACACCGGTATTTGCCGCCAACGTCCCGCCGATAGTACTCGACTGGTCCAAAGCGGACACAGAGGAACTCGTCCTCCACGATCCTTGTAAGTCATGGGACGAAACAATCGTCGGAAAATCCGAATACGATCCCGAAGCGGGTGCCTGGAAAATCACGACCGATCAGGTCATTTCTTCGCCCGACTGCGCATATACCAGCGTTACTTTCGATATCGCCCCGATGCTCGAACAATATAAATTCGTGAGGATCTGCTATAAGACCTCGATCGATTATAAAAATGACATCCTTAAATTCAGACGCTCCGGTACCGTCTGGGCTACGATCAATATGAAACAGTCCGACGATTTCGCTTCCGTCGTCCTCAACCTTTCCGAAGTCGACAGTTTCGTTAACAACCGCAACCTCGAGGCCGTCGGTATCACGATCGGCCCGGAGGGTAAAAATACCGAAATGCAAAGCGGCGCAACAGTCTGGATAAAATATATCGCGTTGTTCGGTACAAAAGAAGAGGCCGACTCGTTCCGTATCGACGGTGAAACGGCTCGCGACCCCGAAACGTCTTACGTAGAAGAGCCCGAGTCCTCGGAAGAGCCGAGTTCGTCAACCGAAGTTTCGGAATCCTCCGTTTCAGAATCTTCCGTCTCGGAATCCTCGTCTTCTGAACAATCCGATCCCGGCGAAAAAAATTCCTCCGTCACCGTTTACGTGATCATCGCCGCCGTAGTGATCGTTGCCGCTGTCCTCGCGATCGTTTTGACAAAGAAAAAGAAATAAGTTATCCGAAAACTGCAAATTATCGGTAAAAAAGGTCATGTTTCATTCGAAACAAGGCTTTTTTACTGTGTTATAGCCGTATTTTCGATCTTTAATCAATGAAACGGAGTGAATAAGAACGATGGAACCGATACTTTCCTGTGAAAACGGCAAGTTTCTGCTGAACGGAAAGCCATTTACCGTGATCTCCGGCGCCATGCACTATTTCCGCATACCTCGCGAATACTGGCGCGACCGTCTCACAAAGCTTAAAGAGTGCGGCTTCAACACGGTCGAAACCTACGTCTGCTGGAATCTGCACGAAGAACACGAGGGTAAATTCGATTTTTCCGGTATGCTCGATATCTCGGAATATCTCAGTATCGCAGAGTCCCTCGGACTCTATGTTATCCTTCGTCCCGGTCCTTATATCTGTGCGGAATGGGAAGCAGGCGGTCTTCCCGCCTGGCTGCTGCGCGGCGGTAAAATCGCGATCCGATGCGGCGATCCTCTGTTTTTGGAAAAAGTCAGGCGTTATTTTTATGCGCTTTTTGACGAATTAAGGCCGCACTTTTCTGCAAACGGCGGAAATATTATCATGATGCAGATCGAGAACGAATACGGCTCATACGGCGACGACAAGGATTATCTTCGTGCGCTCGCCGATATATACCGCGAATGCGGCGCCGACGCCATACTGTTCACCTCAGACGGTACCGAACCTTGGATGCTGCGCGGCGGCTCGCTCGACGAATTTCTTTGCACTGCAAACTTCGGCTCAGATCCCGAAAGTAATTTTGCGGCGATCCGCTCTTTCCGTCCCGGTCAACCGCTTATGTGCACCGAGTTCTGGTCCGGATGGTTCGATCACTGGTATGAAAAGCACCATACGAGAGACGCTTCCGATACGGCGAACGTACTTGACCGTATTCTGTCCGTGGGCGCCTCGGTAAACGTTTATATGTTCCACGGCGGAACGAATTTCGGCTTTATGAACGGCGCAAACTTCTTTGATACATACAGCTCCACCGTAACAAGCTACGACTACTGCGCCCCTCTCAGCGAATGCGGCGACCTAACTCCCGCTTATTACGCGATCCGCAACGTGATAGAAAAGCACAGCAAAACTCCTCTGCCTCCTCTGACGGTCAAAAATTCCGAAAAAGCCGCCTACGGCAACGTCGTTTTGCGTGAAAAAGCTTTTATTCTCGACGTCTGTTCCGAGCTTTCAAAGCCTATGCGCTTTTCTTCTCCGCAATTTCAGGAGGATATCGGTCAAAACTTCGGTTTTACCTTATATTCGACTGTCGTGAGCGGTCCGATCGACGGTCTTCCTCTCGGTTTTGACCTGCTTTGCGATCGTGCGGTCGTTTATATCGACGGAAAAAAAGTCGGTATCTTGGAGCGCGACAGACCGTGCGAAGAGATCTTGCTCAATATAAAGCGCGGCGAAACCGTAAAACTCGATATCCTTGTCGAAAATATGGGCCGCGTCAACTACGGTCCTCAAACGGCAGACCGAAAAGGTATGACCGGGATCCGTTTCGGTCAGCAATTTCATTTCGGGTGGGATCACTACCCATTGGAGATGAAAGATCTTTCCGCTTTATCTTTTCATCCATCCGAAGGCGGCGTGAACGGCTCTTTGTTTTTGCGCGGTTTCCTGAATATAGACGGCGAGCCGAAGGATACTTTTATCCGGCTCGACGGATTCCATCACGGCTTCGTCACTGTCAACGGGTTCAATCTCGGCCGCTACTATAACGACGCGGGCCCGCAAAAAACTCTCTACTGCCCCGCTCTCGTTCTTCACAGCGGTCTTAACACCGTCGTCGTTTTCGAAACCGACGGCTCCGATTCAGACTCCGTTACCTTCACCGATAAACCGGATTTGGGTAACTGATAAACGCTTATAATAATTCGTAAGGAGAAAATCATGGAAA
>JAGAEK010000003.1 GCA_017828835.1 Oscillospiraceae bacterium
GGATCGTTAACTATTCTTTCCCGATATAAAAAGGCATGTTCAAATATCTTTATCTTTTCCTCATCTTCCGGCAGACAATTCCAAAACGAAGGAATCACCGCATGGTCTTTTTTTATAGATTCAAATAGGTATTTTGCGTCTTCATCCGGCATCGTTTTCAAAAGCAGCCGCTCGGTTTTAATCGGTTGATTGAATGGTGCGTAATGATAATATTTTTCCTCTCTTTCTCGTATGAATGCCTTGACCAACGGATACCGATCGGTCACATCAACGATTTTTTTGATTTCCGGAAATTCTCGCTCGATCGTATATTTATATGACATATAATTCCAAATTTCCGTTTCTATATCGTAATCATGCAATCCGAGCAGATATTCGGTATAATCTATAGTTTTGGGGCTTTCTGCGTAAAACCCGTAATAATCACTCTCGCCAAAATCATCAAATTTTTCCCGAAGCAGATCGCCGAGTTTTTTCTCCATATCGACACTCATTTCAAATTTCCTTTCCGTTATAAATTTGATTCGCTTTTTTCAATACCTCCGCAACCCGTTTGCGAAGGCTTTCGGGTTTTAGGATTTCTGCCGAATCCGCATACTGTAACGCCCAATAAAGCATCGCCGTCGGAGCGGCGTGAATAACCGCCTCTACTATACCGTCATTTTCTTTACGAATCGTTATATCCCTGCCAAACCAGTCAACGACCTGATCCACCAGATTTTCTTTGACTCGAAAAGTTACTCGCTCCGGCGGCTCGGCATACATATAAGGCATCGCCGTCGAAATATCATGATAATTTATACCGTCTGAAAATCCTTTTACTTCCCGTATCGGAACGGCAATTCGGTCCGATATCTTCATATCTGTTATTCTATCCATACGATGGTAGACCATGTGGTCCCAATAATCGCTGTAACCCATCAAATAATACCGTTGATTGTGCAGTATCAACTGGTACGGACTTATTCGCTGAAACGATGATTTGTGTAATTTACGGTCAATCCCAAATTTGTTGTAATCGTATTCTACCATCTTTCCGGTTTCTATAGCTTCGTCGACCAGTTCGATATGGTAAAACAGCGTCTTGTTTTCCGTCTTATTCCATTCGCCTACGGAGTGTATGTTTCCAACATGGCGCGGAAAATAACGGTTTGACAGCAAACAGATCTTGTTTATCAATTCTTTTGAATGCGGTACGGAAATATGCTGACTCGCCAATACACTGTCAATCAAAAGATGCAGTTCAGAATCTTCAAACAAACGGGAATTCAGATAAAATCCTACTCCATCGTTTTCGATTTCAAATCCCGCTTCCCGTAACAGCGACAGATTTCTCCCTATTGCTTTTCTTTCAACAGTGATACCGTATTTTTCTTCCAGTAAATTGATGATATGCCCTTGGCGCAAAGGGTGTTCTGCGTCGCTGTTTTCCCAAAGTATTTGCAGAATACGCAGCAACGCAAGTTTTTTCGGTTCTAAGTTATCCATATTATCATTCCTCGCCTTTCTCAGTTCGGATGATATTATGGTACCATATTTGGGACAAATATTCAAGTTCATTTTATTCTTATTTGATTGGGTGTGCTAAAAGCATCTCGTCAAAATCATCCGCGATCAACGCCGAACGAGTTTGAAGTTCCGAGGCGATGGCGTCAAGCAGTTCGACATTGCTTTTCAATATACACATTGCTTTCTGATAGCAATCATCAATAATATCGTAGAGTTTTCTGCTTATACTTTCGACACGGTCCCACGCCTGACGGTTGTCGTAGCTATGGCGGTCATAGCCGTAGCCGAATCCGACCGCGCAGTTTTTCGTCATCGCACCGCGAATCCTTTCAGTCGCCTCGCCGATATCCTTCCCGCAGCCGTTGTCCGCTTCTCCGAACTTCAATTCGACCGCCGCTTTTCCCGCCAGCGAGACCGTCGCATCATTCAAGATATCCCGAAACGTCATCATAACTTTTGCGTTATTGACCGCACAGACGCCGACAAGATCGTATGCATTATAAGATATGATACCAATCTTTTGTCCGAATGAAAGCGCCGCGACCGCGTGTCCTGCCTCATGATAAGCCATAAGCGATTTTCTTCTCGCGTCCGTCGGCTCATCGTTCGGAACGATCTGAAAAACGGTTTGCAAAACAGCCCGAATCAAATGATCCCTCCCGATTTCGGAAGAATTTTCGTATCCTGCCAGCAACCCGGCTTCGTTGACGACTTCTTCCAAAACCGCACAGGATTTTCCGTTCAATATACGCGCCAGCGTTTCGGCGGACATTTCTTTTGAAATCGGCTTTCCACAACAATAGTGTCTGATTATCTCTGCCGCATCACTTTCCGACGGCGCGGAAAATTCGATTTGTCGCCCGAGTCTTCCGACACGCATCAAAGATTCAGGAATATTTTCGATATCGTTTGCCGTTGCAAGCACGAATACTCGTTTGCCTCGCACGTTTTCCATACAACTTTGTATAGTTGCAAATTCTTCTTTATTGCTGTCCTGTTGAAGGTTGTCCTCGGCAAATTTATCCATATCATCCAAAAAAACGATAGACGGAGCATTTGCGGCGGCATTTGAAAAGGTTTCAGCTATGGATGCGACAAAATCTCCGTCAGCACGGTCTTTGCGGCAGGCAAAACAAGGCAAACCGCTCTCTTCGATAAGAGTATTCGCAAACAGCGTTTTTCCGAGTCCCGGCGCACCGTAGAGCAGGAGAGCAGGCGGGAGTCTGACACCGAGCGCTTCATATTTTTCGGGATGTTGCAGTGCATCGCACATCCGAATCAATTCTTCTTTTTCACGTCGATACCCGATTATATTATCAAATGCACTCATCTGCGTTTCTCCGCTTCGAGAGCACGCTGGTAATCTCGATCGAGGCCGTCTAATTTGCGCTGTAACTCCTGGCGTTTCCGATCCAACTCATTAATACGGCGGCGGTGCGGCTCCGCGATCTGATTCGCCGTTTTTATTTGACGTTCATAAACGTCAAGAGTGCGTTTTTCGGACTCTATGTCACGAGAAACCGACGACATATTTCGCCTTATTTGTTCCATTTGATTGTAAATATCTCTGCTGTTCATAATTTTTCTCCTTTTATTTTCGTATTTTGTCGACATCTTTGATTTTAGCATCAGCCGTGTCCCGAAATCGGTACGTCAGACTGCAACCGTTAAATTCAAAACATCGAAATCCAGAATTTCCGAATGCTAAACGAGCAGGGACTCGAAAAATTTTCGAGTCCCTGCTCATTTCTTTTGATAACGCTAATCTTAAATCATCTATATAATTTCGAGCTTTTCAATCATTGACTTCTATCAATATTTTAAACGTCTTTTCTTTTTTCTTGACCAGCATATCCAGGACCTCCGGTACTTTTTCCAATCCGAACCTATGGGAGATCATACCGTCTGTTACGATCTTTTTTTCGCCCATCAGAGTCAACATATCCGAGTAGTCGGCAGGCGTATACATCGTCGTTCCAAAAAGAGACAGTTCATGCTGTACGAAATCCGGCAATTTCGGAATCGTATATTCTTTCTGCAAAACGCCTATCACAACGATGCGCGAACCGCGTTTTGCCGTATCGAGAATATTGTTCAGCACCTGTCCTTTTTCCCCTACGCAGTCGTAAAACACGTCGATTTTATCTTTAATATCTTTTATCGACTGTTTTCCGACTTCTACGGTATCCGTCGCGCCCAGCCGACGCGCAAGCGCCAATCGATCCGCGTCCAAGTCCGCCACGTAAACTTTTCCCGCTCCCAACGCAAAACAGCTCTGCATACAAAAAACTCCGATCGGACCCGCTCCGATTATCAAAACAGTCTCGCCCTTTCGTATACAGCCGCGTTTCGCTCCGTGATAGGCGACGCACGCCGGCTCAACCAACGCCGCGTCGTCCAAAGTCATTGTATCGGGGATCTGAACCGCCATTTCGGAAGAAATACAAAAATAATCGCACATGGCTCCGTCCGCTTCGGCTCCGGTACAGCGGAGCTCCTCGCAGAAATTATATATCTTGTTTTTGCAAGCTTCGCATTTTCCGCATACAATATGCGGAATGACCGTAACTCTCTGCCCTATTCTTTCTTTTGCCACGTCTTCTCCGACCGCGTCGATAACTCCGGAAATCTCATGTCCCAAAACGACCGGGAACGTTACGTAAGGATGCAGTCCGCGATAGATCGTCGGATCTGATCCGCAAATTCCCAGGCGTTTCACCGCAATCCTGACCTCATCTTTTTTCGGAGTCGGTATTTCACATTCCACCCGGCGCATACGAAACGGCTCGTCTAAAATAATTTTCCTCATAACTTCCGTCCTCTCAACGATTATTTCCCTCTTACGGGAGTAATGCCAAGATACTTGCAGAACATTTCCAACGCTTCGGCAACTTTTGCGTCATGTATCAAAACGCCGTGATGTACCACGCCCGTTTCTATCATCTTGTCTTCCCAGTCCTGCAAATCGTTGACTTTTACCCAGCCGTAAGTTCCGCGCGAAAAAGGCGGGATATCGATGATTTCACCTGTTCCGAAGAAGAAACTGTATTTTCCTTCGTATTCGACAAGCCGTCCGCACGTTACCGGTCCGTTTTTCATTTTAAACTCTATCGCTCCGTGACAGGTCGGCCCCCAGATCGCAAGTCTTTCGTTCTGCGTCAACAGTTTTCGGCAGCTTGAATCGCATAAAGACGCCGCAGCGTTACCGCAGTGCCACGCAAGCCAAACGTTTTTCTCCGTCGGATGTATATCCGTCCAGTCGATAAAATCCGCCGGCGTTTTATTCAATCCGCAGGCGTTCATCGCGAGCATAGTCAACGCACCCATAACGTCGACTTCGCACGCCGTTATAAGCCCCTGATCGTTGAGTCTCGAAAAAGTTGAACATGCTGCGATATGATATTTCTTCTGCAAGCTCTCCCAACAGCATACAGCCATCGCATCCGCGTCGTATTCTTTCGCGATACGCTTTAACGCAAGCTCAAATCTTGCCTGATTGACCAAACTGTCCGGGAGTTCGTCCTTAACGTCATCCGCATATTTTCTGATATCTCTGACCGTTTGCATTACTTCCGGAGAATCCGGCGCTATCGCGTCGACATATAAGTAAGCAGTAGCGAGATCGATCGGTATCAGTACCTGAGCGAAGTTTCTGATCATATCTTCTTCGCTGAAAAACTGCGATTCAAATCCGGTAGGTCTTGTACCTATCTGCACTATCCTGGCGCCTCTGAAACGCGACACCGCGGAACAAGCGCGTACAAAAATCTCAACTTTTTCACGGAAAATTTCATCTTCCGGATTGCAGGTAGGAATATGTATAAATTTAAATCCCCTGCGCTTTATCGCAGAACACGT
Organism: Oscillospiraceae bacterium; assembly: GCA_017828835.1. Lineage (GTDB taxonomy): Bacteria > Bacillota > Clostridia > Oscillospirales > Ruminococcaceae > RGIG8367. The sequence goes on from JAGAEK010000003.1 coordinate 5,368, forward strand.
CATAAACTGACCGCACCAGGTATCCGTCGCGCGGTTGCCCTGCGGAGAATAAGGTCCGCTGAAAGTAGCAAAATGCAAAATCGGCATATCTTTACGAAGCCCGGAAAGTAACGGACTCAAAGACGTTTCATGACCGAAATCCATATTTCCGATTATAACGCCCTGCACGTCCTCTTTTTTAAACAGTTCAAGCACTTTCCGTCCTTCCTCAGGAGTTCCGACGCATCCGTATTCCGTAAGCTCTTCCGAAGGTACGACAAGTTCTATTCCCGGTATATCTTTCAGCACCTCCACACAGCGTCCTCTCATTTTTCCCGCCCATTTACCCGTGTAAGCGCTGCCGTCCCAAGAATCCCAGGTCGACGGCACAAATCCGATCTTTGTTTTTAACATATTTATCCTCCTTTTCGATTTTTATTTATATAATTTCAACCGCTCGTTTTTCTTTATTTGAACACAAAGCAGCCGTCAATAATTTATCTCGTTTCTTATCGTTTTCATCGCCGTATACATCCTCTTGTATTTTTCAAAAATCTCCTGATACTCTCTGTTCCTTGCGGGATCCGGTTCAAACGTCTTCGCACTCTTGACGATATTCCCGACCGCGGTCGGAATATCATCATAGGTCTTCATTGCAACGCTGCCCAATACCGCCATCGCCACGGTGCCGGTCTGAGAATTTGCCAGTTTATGTACCGGAAATCCGAAAATATCCGCTTTTATTTGCAGTACCTTATCGTTTTGAGACATACCACCGGAAACGTAAATATCTTTGACGTCAAAGCCCGCCTCTTTCAGACACGACAAATTGACCAGCATTTCATAATTTAACCCCTCTATGATGCTTTTCGTTATCTGCTTTCTCGTCGCAGTCAAATCAAGCCCCGCCAAAGCTCCCGATGCATCGTCGTCCATATAAGGCGTCGCCGCTCCCGCAAAATGCGGCAGGAAAAGCTGCTTTGAAGGCTTATCGTCCATTTCTCCGTACATTTCTTCATAAGAAATATTCCCTATCAATCCCCTGTACCAATCAAGCACCGTACCGCAGGTCCTGTTGAACGCATACGTTACGTAAGTATCCGGCAAAACGAACGGGATGCACGCCATATTATAACGCCGCATAGTATTATTTATCAGCGGTCCCTTAAAACACGGAACTATACATTCGTTCGAACCCATACCATCCAACGCCTTGCCCGGGCTTATGATGCCTGCTCCCAACGCCGCGCAGCATTGGTCGTGTCCGCCGGCCAACAGAATAACGTTTTTCGGAAGTCCCAACTCGTCCGCGATCTTTCCGTCGATACGACCGACCGCCGTTCCCGCCGTCACAGGCTTTGAAAACTTATCCGGGTCAATACCGGTACGTTCGAAAATTTCCCGCGACCAGCATTTGTTTTTAACGTCGAAAAGCAAAGTCCGCGCCGCCAAAGAATATTCGATATGAAATTCCGCGCCTAACTTTATCAATATAAAATCCGCAAACAAGCAAACTTTTTTCGCTTTTTTGTAAACTTCAGGTCTGTGTTTGCGGATCCACATAAGTTTCGGCAAAGAGTACATAGCGTTGACCGTCGTACCGGTGATCGCATAAACCGTATCGTCTCCCAAATCTCTTGAAAGTTCCTCCGCTTCTTCTCTGCCCCGCTGATCGTTATAAGAAATCGAATTTGCCAGCACCTTTCGATCCTCGTCAAGCAAAACGAACATTTCTCCGAACGACGTAACGCTTATAGTTGCCAGATCATCCGTTTTTTTGTCGTACGCGACTTCCTTTATCGCAAGCATGACCTGTTCCGTTACCAAATTCGGGTCTAACTCGGAAGTTCCGTTTTGAAACTCAAACGAATATCTTCTTTCCGCAAAACACACTGTCCTGCCTCTTTCATCCACAACAGAAACTTTACACCCCGAACTGCCGACGTCGATTCCCATGTACAACACTGTTTTGCCCTCCGTTTCCCTGTTCTTCTTTAATAATATCATTTCTTTTTGCCACTTTTCATTGACTTTTAAGCAAAAAACATAATATAATCGTCATAGAGAAATAAATTTTACGGAGTGTACGTCAAATGACAAATCATTTAATCATTGAACCGATCCAAAGATTTTCGATCAACGCCAATAAACTAAACGTAACGAGTCAGTCCCCGGCAAGACACAGTATGCCGCATATCCATGACGTTTGCGAGATCTACGTGAATATTTCCGGAAACGTTTCGTTTATGGTGGAAAAAAACCTTTATTCCATTCAACCGGGAGACATACTTATCACAAAACCTTATGAATACCATCACTGCATTTATAACGACGACAGCGATCATTTGCATTACTGGATAATGTTTTCAACTTCCGAAAATCCGAAACTCTTTGATTTTTTATTAAAAAAAAGGCGCGGTACGAGCAACCACATCCGTTTGCCGAAAAATACCGCCGACCAGGTCATTGCTCTTTGCGAACAACTTACAACGGTAAATCCCGAAAATAATATAACTTCCATACACTGCTTTTTTGAAATCCTTGCATATATCGAACAGGGACTTCAAAAATACAACGTCTCAAACGAAACCAATATGCCGGAAAACGTCAGCAATATATTAAATTATATAAATAAAAACTACACGACCGTCAAAACCATCCAAGAACTTACCTCCGTTTTTGACGTAAGTATCGCCACGCTTGAACGATATTTCAAAAAATATCTTGCAATGACGCCGAAAAGATATCTTGAGGACAAAAAACTCTCCAATGCCTGCAAGCTGCTGCGGCAAGGATGCAGCGTTACCGCGGCATGCTTCGAAAGCGGCTTTGATGACTACTCTCATTTCATCGCCGCTTTCAAAAAAGCTTTTCA
>JAGAEK010000203.1 GCA_017828835.1 Oscillospiraceae bacterium
ATTTGTCCGCAATGCGAGCAACGGTAAAATTTCATTTCCATTTTTCTTTCTCCTTTTTTGTTTGTATTAAACGTTGTCTTGCGTTTGCCTTTATTATATATCTTTTAACCGTTATAGTCAAGCAAATAGATAATAACAAAAAAACAATAAAATCGAAATATTAATTTGTCAAAAACACGTTTCGGTATGTTGACATTACAATAATGTTTCAAAAAATATGCAATAAAGTATTGACAAAAGTAATACATCGTGATATGATGTATTACGCGAGAGGAGGCAATATATGGATGTTCAATTAAAACGCGGTCTTCTGGACGTTTCAGTCCTGGCTGCGATTAAAGATGAAGACACGTACGGATATCAGATTATCAAAAACATGCGTCCTTTCCTTGAATTGTCCGAGTCTACTCTTTATACAATATTGAAGAGACTTGAAACGGCAGGAATGCTGACCGTACGGTCGGCAGAACACGAAGGAAGGCTTCGGAAATATTACCATATCACCGAGCAGGGGAAGGCCCGAATCGAAGAATTCAAGGCGGATTGGCAGGAAATCTTATCTATTTACCGATTTATAACCAAGGAGGACTGTTATGAATAAGCAGCAGTTTCTGGAAAAGTTGCGGGCGGAGTTGTCCGTTTTGCCCCAAAATGACGCCGAAGAGCGGTTGCTGTTTTACAGCAAAATAATTGATGACAAAATAGAGGAAGGATTGAGCGAAGAGAAAGCAGTTGAAGAAGCCGGCTCCGTTGAAGAAATCGCTTCGCAGATAAAAGCCGAACTGCTCAAAGTTGCAGAAGAACCCGTCTCCGAACCGGACGTTCAGGCAGAAAACCCGCCGGAAAATGCTTCAACGGTTCTGCCCGAAGTCGACCCTCAGGAAGAAAAGAAAAGCGCCAGAAAGTTAAAAGGCTGGGAGATCGCGCTTCTGATACTCGGTTCACCGCTTTGGGTACCGCTTCTGATAGCATTTTTTGCGGTTGCATTATCTATCTATATTTCAGTATGGGCAATTGTTTTGTCGTTATATTCCGTGGCTATTGCCGTTGCGGTATGCGTTATCGGCTGCATCGCACTTGCAGTTCTGTTTTTTGTTATCGGAAGACCCGCGGCGGGGTGTTTTTCGATTGGCGCGGCATTTATTTGCGCCGGAGTTTCGATTTTCCTTTTCATAGGATGTCTTGCAATAACGAAAGCCCTGGTTAAGCTTACCGCTCTGATTTTTGTCAGAAAAAACAAAAAGACCGCTAAAAAGGAGGTCAACGAACAATGAAAAAATGGCTGATTGCCGCCGCCATTCTCCTTGGCGTCGGATTGATTATCGGATTTGTATCACTTGTTCTTCTGGACTATGATTTTACAAAGCTGAATACTATCAATTATGAAACCAAAACGTATGAACTTGCAGATGACCCGACCGATATCGTCATTAATACTTCTACAGACAATATTAAATTTGTTCATTCGGAAGACGGAAAATGCAAAGTCGTTTGTCTTTACAGCGAAAAAATGTACAATAAGATAGACGAAAAAGACGGAACGCTTACTATTGAGCATGTCGATGAAAGAAAATGGTATGAGAATTTCGGCATATTCGGCAAAACCGGGAGCCTGACCGTTTATCTTCCGTCGGATAAATACGGAACGCTCACGATCAAAACGAGTACCGGAAACGTAACTATTCCGGAAGGTTTTGAATTTGAAAACGTATTCGTTCAGGGCAGCACGTGCGACGTTTCCTGCAAATCGTCGGTTAAAGATCAGATCAAAATCGAACAGTCGACCGGTGACGTTGAACTTTACGGTTTATCCGCAGAAAAAATATATATCACGACGAGCACGGGAGATATCAAGGCCGAATCCGTGAACGTCAGCGGATCGTTTGCCGCTCACGTTAGTACCGGAAAGGTTGTCCTTACCGGTCTCAGATGCGAAACGCTGCTTTCGACGGGTTCTACCGGAGACGTTTATCTGACGAATACGATCGCTTCCGGAAAGCTTTCGATCGAACGCGACACGGGAGACGTCTGCTTTAATAAAAGCGACGCGGAATCCATTATTGTCAAGACTTCGACCGGCAACGTAACGGGGTCTCTTTTGAGTGAAAAGATATTCTTCACGAAAACAAGCACGGGAAAAATCAGCGTTCCGAAAACGACCTCGGGCGGTACGTGTGATATTACGACCTCTACGGGCAGGATCACTATCACGATCGAGGGAAACTGATATAATTAACGCAAAAAAGAAGATGCTCAAAGGCATCTTCTTTTTTTGTCACGTATTGCCTACGCCGAACTCTTTCCAGCCGTTGATCCTTGCTTTCATTCCTTCAATATCAAGAACGCCGTACGCAAATCCTTTTTTGATGAGCTCATCGGGAACGTATTCGTCGAATTTTTCAAAAACCGGCACTTCATTCGGATAAACGAGCTCGAGCGGATCGAATTCTTTGCGCGCTTCTTCGCAGACTATCTGATAAAAATCATTCTCGCTGACCTGCATCGTAAACTGGATATAATAGGGACGCGAAGGACTTACTCCTTTTATTCCAAGTCTTTTTCCGCAGCGGATCTTCAGAAACCTTTCTAACGCAAGGAATGCATAGCTTCCAAGCCACGGGAACAGAGCCCACATGTTTCCGCCG
>JAGAEK010000204.1 GCA_017828835.1 Oscillospiraceae bacterium
TATACCGTCAGTCAAACTCGCTATCGCCTGAGGCTGATCTCCAGTCGGATTATAATCTGATCGCAATACAAACTTGTCCACTGCTTTCTCACTTTCTTAAAATGCTCGTTTTTTTATAACCGTAAACCATTGAATAAGCAAATAAAGGAACAGATAGTTCTATATCCGCTCCTTTATACTTTTTTACACCGAAACCGCTACTTGTAGACCTTGAATCCGTTACCGACTATCTGCAAAGATTCGGAAAATATAATAAATGCGTCCGGATCGATCTCATGTATATAGTTTTGAAAAGCCATAACTTCATGACCTTTAAGCGCACACATAAGCACGTTGTTGTTATGCATCGTATATCCGCCTCTCGATTCTATGATCGTAACGCCGCGCGGCGAATGGGAAACCAAATGACGCGCTATTTCTTCGCCTTTATCGGTAACTACAAACGCCAATTTCGAAACGTTGAGCCGCTTTATCAGAAAATCTATCGAAAAAGATGAGATCGACAGAGCAATTATTCCGTAAAGCGATAAATCAATAACTTTAAATACCAACAGCGACGAAAAAATAACAACCAAGTCGACCGCGAGCAAAAGACTGCCTATTTTCGCATTCGGAAACACCTTTTGAACAAGACGCGCCAAAATATCCGTTCCGCCCGAAGACGCTCCTTTTATCAGCGTTAGTCCGGCTCCCAGTCCGTAGAGGATCGCCCCGAATATCAACGCCACGAAAACGTCGTTCGTAACCGGAGGAATATGCGAAAATAATTCAACAAAAACCGAAAGTAAAACCGATATCCATAACGTATCTAAAACAAAACGTATACCGAGCGGCTTTATCGAAACAAGCAGCAATACGACGTTTATTGCAAAAAAAGAATATCCTTGATTAATGTGCAGCGTGTGATACAGTATGGTCGCAATGCCGGAAACTCCGCCGCTTACGATCTTGTTCGGTGTGTAGAACACCGCCACAGCAAAGGCGACCATTGCAATTCCCACAATGATTATCATATATCTTATCAATTCACTTTTTATTCTTTTGACAATATTCATTAACGGTCCTCGCTGAATTTTTTCTACGTGCCGATACTTTCCTATAAAAAAATATCTCTGACTTCTGTCTATTTATTTTGCTTAATAAAATCATTATAATACATTTATTTTCGGTTTTCAATATATAAAAACCTCAACGTAGTTCGCTTTCCGTATAAAAAATTTGTGCGGAAATAATTATTCCCGCACAAATTCCTTTAATTATCCCAATCGCTTTTATCTCAGGTTTATCGGAATATACTCACTCTCGGGTTTTACGTTTATATACGTAGGTCGGATTATTTTTCCGTTGTTTTGTATCTCCTCGATACGGTGAGCACTCCATCCTGCTATCCTTGAAACGGCAAATATCGGTGTGAAAAGTTCATACGGCAGTCCGAGCATATGATATATAAGCCCGGAATAGAAATCAACGTTAGCGCTGACACCTTTATATATTTTCCGTTTCTCGGCAATTATTTCGGGAGCGGTCTCGGCAACGTATTCAAACAATGCAAATTCTTCCTCATTGCCCTTTTCAACCGCTAACGCATCAGCACATTGCTTTAAAATATCCGCTCTCGGATCTGATTTTGAGTAAACTGCGTGTCCCATCCCGTAGATAAGCCCTGCGCGGTCGAAAACTTCTTTGTCCAGCAGTTTTGCAAGGTAGTCTTTAACGGCAGATCTGTCACTTGTGTCAATACTGCTCTGCATATCGTCGAACATCTTTACCACCTTGATATTTGCACCGCCGTGACGAGGACCTTTAAGCGAACCGAGAGCCGCCGCTATCGCGGAATACGTATCGGTTCCCGATGACGTGACGACGTGAGTCGTAAAGGTCGAATTGTTTCCGCCGCCATGTTCCGCGTGAAGGACGAGAGCAAGATCCAGTATTCGCGCCTCAAGTTCTGTATATTCGCAGTTTTCCCGCAGCATATGCAGGATATTTTCAGCCGTTGAAAGTTCCTTCCTCGGATTTCGGATAAACAAATCACGTCCGAGATGATAGTGCATATAAGACTGATAGCCGTAGACCGCAAGCATTGGAAACACCGATATAAGGTGAAGACACTGACGAAGAACGTTTGCTGTTGAAGTATCGTCGGGGTCATCGTCATAAGCGTACAGCGCAAGAACCGTCCTGGACAGAATGTTCATCATATCCTTGCCAGGAGCTTTCAGTATCATATCCCTTGTGAATGAGTCCGGCAGCGTACGCATAGCTGCAAGGGTACTGCGGAAGCACTCGAGTTCTTCAGTATCAGGCAGCTTCGAAAACAACAGAAGATACACGGTTTCCTCAAACCCGAAACGCCGTTCACTCCAAAATCCGCTTACGATATCACGGATATTGATACCTCTGTAATACAGCTTTCCTTCGCACGGAATATCACCGTCCGCCGTTTTTTCTTTTGCCTTGATGCGAGAAATTTCGGTAAGTCCTGTGACTACCCCGTTTCCGTCAAGGTCGCGAAGTCCGCGGTAGACGTTATGCTCTTTATACATATCGGAAGTTATGGAATTATTACTGTCCGACAGCGCAGCCAGTTTTTCGATATACGGGTAAATTTCTGAATACATAGTACACCTCAAATAGTCTGTCGTCTAAAATATCTCTCTTTATTTGAATTATATCATATCCGACAGAATATTTCAAATGTTAAATCCTTGTTCACCGTAATTCCGGATCGACTTTAAAAGCCAGCTATCAAGAAACCGCATCTGCTCTTCCGTATGGAACCAATGCTCACCGCCAGGCATGACCGTAAGCGTCGCATTATGAGTTTCGGCAAATCCCCTGACCGTTTCAAAATCCGTAAGCACGTCGTTTTCACCGTACAGGATCTTAGTCGGAATATCCCATTTTATTTTGTGCTCTTTTACATAACTCAGATATTTCCACGACAGATCTTCCCCGAACTCTGTACCTATCACACCCCGCTCTTTAAGCTCTTCTTCTGTTACTCCGGCGCTTTTCATCATATTGTAAATCAACTTTTCCATATCTACAATGGGTGAAATGAAATACGCCCTCTCGATCGGCTTGTCAAACAGCGATACCATAGAAAAATAAGCGCCTATACTGTCGGCGCATATAACGATCGATCCGTATTTATCGCTGTAAGAATCCAAAAACGCTCGAAATTCTTCTTTTGCCGCCCAAGGTGTCTGCGCTTTATAATCAAATCCGATAACTTCACTATCCAAAAACGTTCTTCTGTAACGTTCCGCATCATCTGCTTTCCCACCCTTGCCGTGGATATATATCACCAGTTTTTTCATAATATCCGCTCGCTTCTCTGCATTTTTTGAGATTTTTTTAAAAATACGCTGTAAAGTCAATCAGCTTTACAGCTTAAAAACTCTTATATCGCCGGATCTGAGGTATTTACGGCAGCAGCCAAGCCTTTGCCTCTTCAATTCCGTCAAAAAACTCAATTCCGAATCCTTGATCCGACAAAACTCTTTTGAATTGCTTTTGGTTTTTTCTGTCCACCCCGCAAAAGGCGATTTTGGTAAAACGTTTTTTTGATTCCAAAACAGCCTTTTTAACAGCAAGAATAACATTATCGGTAATTACGGTTTCATAGAAAACAAAGCAAATAAACGCGGTTGAAGACGGTCTTGTGAACAACGGAATATCGGAATTCAGCTTCTCCGTAACCAAATCTTCATTCCCGTACATTCCCTCTAAATGTTCAAACCATATTTCTCCGCCGTTATAATAAAGCAAAAAAGACTTTTTTCTGTACCCGGGCAGATCTGTCGCGTGTTTTTCCGGTATCATATAAGCCTCCGCAAATTCTGATTTTTCACCTGTAAATCATACCATATTATCTTGAAATTTTCAACATGTCCGCGTAAAAGCCCTCTGTCAGGATCGCCGCCGTTTTTCTTGTATTATAAACGCGGCGGAGCAGAAATCGCTCCGCCGCATACTCGTTTTTTTATGCCTGTACGTTATTATAAAACGTCTCCGTCGATACAGTGAATTGTGAACGGCTCGGCGCCTTTGCTCCAATTCGCCGTCTTTTCGATAGCATTCCATTGCTCTATCGTACCGTTGTAAACGATTTCTTTGAACGCGGGACAGTATTCAAAGATACGGCTGTCGCCGCTATAACCGATCTTGCGTACGGTGGAAGGTATCGTTACCTTTTCAAGCTGGGAACTGTAACCGAAGCCGGAACGTATCTCCAAAAAGCCCTCGGGCAGCGTTACGGTTTTGGCGTACTCCATTCCACGAAAACCGCTGTCGTCGTCCCAAAGATACGGGTTGATTTCGCCGAAATAATCTTTCTGTCCCTGCGGCACAACTACGTCGACATCGGTGCAGCTGCCTATACCGGTAATGCTGTAGCCGGTTTGTCCGGTCGTTTCATCGTAAACGGAGCCAAAATTAAATCCGCTCGATCCTTCCGTGCTGATGGAAGAACCGTTTCCCGAAGCCTGTTCGCTCGATTTTTCGCTTTCTTTGCCCTCACTGCTTCCCGTCTCTTTACCGTCGTTTCCCGTGTTACCGCCGCAGGCGCATAGCACAAACAACATTACGACGGCAAGAAGTATCGCCAAGATTTTCTTTGTTTGTTTCATACTTTCTTCTCCTTCGTTTTATCTTTTCGTTTCCGAAAAGGCATCACCGATAACGGTTATTACTCGTAGTCAGTATATCATACGTCGCCGAAAGTTGTCAAGTTTATGAGAGCTCGCCGTCCGATACGCCCGCTAAGTTTGCTTAAAACAGAGAAAAACGCCTTTCGCCGATAAGCAAAAGACGTTTTTTGGCTGGGCTGGCTGGATTTGAACCAGCGGAATGCAGGAGTCAAAGTCCTGTGCCTTACCCCTTGGCTACAGCCCAATATTATATTTAAAAAAAAGGCGCCAGCGCCCATTGTTTTTTTATGGGGTGGGTAGTCGGACTTGAACCGACGACCTCCAGAGCCACAATCTGGCATTCTAGCCAACTGAACTATACCCACCGTATAATGGCGCGCCAAAAGAGATTCGAACTCCCGGCCTACTGCTTAGAAGGCAGTTGCTCTATCCAGCTGAGCTATTGGCGCACGCATTAAACAAAATCATTCGCCGGGCTTAAAACCCGGTAACGCAACGGCGGCTCAAAACCTCTTTCCGCCGCGCATGTCTTTTTCCCTGAGACCACTCTCAAAGTTTTCGAGGTTTTTGAAATTGCTTTCAAAAACCTCTTAAAGCGTTTGGAGCGGGTGATGGGAATCGAACCCACGTATCCAGCTTGGAAGGCTGGTATTCTACCATTGAAATACACCCGCATCTTTACGACGCTATATTATACTATCAAATGAATATTGATTTGTCAATACCTAA
>JAGAEK010000205.1 GCA_017828835.1 Oscillospiraceae bacterium
CAGGCAATCTCGAATATCGATAAAGAAAAATATGACGTTATTCCGTTATATATCTCTAAATCCGGAAACTTCTACACCGGCGACGTCCTTTTCAACGTTGAAAACTTTCGCGATATTCCGTCGGTTATCAAAAAATCTCAGCAAGTTGCCCCCTACGGCGACAACGGAATGCTGAAGCTTATCCCCATATCCAAATTTTCAAAAAAGATCCTTTCCGCAGACGTCATATTCCCGATAGTACACGGAACAAACTGCGAAGACGGAACTCTTCAGGGACTTATCGAGCTTTATAATATTCCTTACGTCGGATGTAACGTTATGTCATCCGCCGCCGGAATGGATAAATACGTCTCAAAGCTGATACTTAAATCCAGCGGTATCCCTGTCGTCGATGCAAAACAATATTATAATTTCGAATGGAATAATAACAAAGAAGCTGTCTGTGATGAGCTTGAGAGCTTTACAGCTTACCCGATAATCGTAAAGCCCGTCAATCTCGGCTCAAGTGTCGGAATAAGAAAAGTCCATAACCGCGACGAATTGTTTGACGCGATCGAATTTGCTTTTAATTTTTCGGACAGAGTCATAGTTGAACGCGCAGTACAGAATTTGCGCGAAATAAACTGTTCCGTCTACGGTTCTGCTTCTCAAAGCCAAGCCTCCGTATGCGAGGAACCTATATCCGCGGACGAGATCCTGAGTTATGCCGATAAATATACCTCTTCTTCATCGTCAAAAGGTATGAGCGGCTCAAAGCGCAGGATACCCGCCGAGCTTCCCGAAGAAACTTCGGAATATATCAGATCTTTAGCCAAAAAAACGTTTACCGCGCTCGACTGCAGCGGCGTTGCAAGGATAGATTTTCTGATGGATTCGGTATCAGGGGAAATCTTTGTCAACGAGATCAACGCGATTCCCGGTTCTCTTGCCTTTTATCTCTGGGAACCTCTCGGAATCTCTTATCCTCATTTACTTGACGAACTTATTAAAGGCGCATTCAAACGCGCGCAGGATCGCCGCAGCCTTACCTATTCCTATAACGACAATATCCTCGCTCTCGGAGGCGGCGGATTCAAAGGCGGTATCAAAGGCGCCAAACGCTGAAATTTTATCTTATAATAAAAATGACCGCGTGTAAGACGCGGCCGTTTTTTTATGTAATTATTCTTCAACCGATTTTGTCTGTGTTTTCAGTTTTGCTTTCTCTTCTTTCGCTCTTTTCGCTTCCGCTGCCACGAATCCGGAAAGTATCACGATCGCGACAACGTTCGGAAGTACCATCAGCATATTGAAAGTATCCGTAAGCTCCCATACGAGATCGTTCGACACGAGCATACCTATAAAAACGAACGCAAGCGCAATAAGGGAATAAATTATAGTACACAGCTTCGGATTTTTTCTTCCGAAAAGATATTGTGCATTGATCTTACCGAAAAGGTTCCAGCTGAGAATAGTGGAAAACGCAAAGAAGAACAGGCAGACCGCAACAAATATCGCGCCGATCTTTTCGCCGAACAAGGTACCGAACGCCGTCTGCGCAAGATTTGCTTTCCCGATATTTTCAGGAATAATACCTTTCGCCAAAATCCCGTCTTTGGTATAAAGCGTCGAAATGATAACAAGCGCATTGAGCGTCAGGACGACGAAAGTATCGATAAAAACGCCTATCATCGCCACAACACCCTGCTCGTGAGGCGTTTTGACGTTTGCCAGCGCGTGCGCGTGAGGAGTGGAACCCATACCGGCTTCATTCGAGAAAAGTCCTCTCTTAGCACCCTGACTGACCGCAATTTTAATAGCAGTACCGAAAGCTCCGCCGAGGATCGCCTGCGGCTGGAACGCATATTTGAAAATCATACCGATCGTTTCGGGTATAAACTTTATGCGCGACGCCAATATAACGATACCGCCGAGAATAAACAATATTGCCATAACAGGCACGATTTTTTCCGTTACCGACGCAAGACGCTGAACGTTTCCGAGAAAAATAACGGCACAGATCGCAACGAGAACTATTCCGACTATCCACGCAGGAATCCCGAACGCATTCTCCATTGTAGATCCTATCGAGTTCGACTGGACCATTCCGCCCATAAATCCGAGCGCGAGAATACTTGCAACCGCAAAGAATCCCGCAAGTATTTTACCGAATCTTCCTTTGAACGCCTCGATTATATAATAAACAGGTCCGCCTTTTACGTTTCCGTTTTCATCGACCTTGCGCGTCTTTATCGCGAGCGTCGCCTCGGCGTATATCGTAGCCATTCCGAAAAACGCGATGATCCACATCCAGAAAATCGCACCGGGACCTCCGGTCAGTATCGCACCGGAAGCTCCTATGATATTACCGGTACCGACTTGGGCGGCAATAGCCGTCGAAAGCGCCTGAAACGAGCTGATACCTCTCTTTTGCTTTCCGCCGCTCATCGAAAAATCTCCGAACACTTTCTTAAGTCCCTCTTTAAAGCAACGGATCTGCACAAATTTGGTCCTTATTGTGAACCAAAGGCCCGCACCTATCAGAAATATTATCAGAATATAATCCGACAGGTAATAATTGATCGTGGTTACGATTTTCAAAAGTTCATTCATTGAAAAATCCTCCTAAAATAATATGAAAAAATAAAGCCGCTAATCCATTGACAGATAACGACTTTAGAATAAAACCCAAAAATAAACAAACCTTAACCCTAATAAAAAGGTTGCACTTTGTCCTTTTGCCTGAGAGATTGGACGCATCTTTCGATACGCTTTGCCCCTTCGGCGCCTTTACAGGTCTCTCCAAAGTCCTATCCGCTTACAGTCTCTATCCCCAAAAGGACGCCTGAGAGTTTTACTCCTTCGGCCGCATACGCATTTCCTGCAAGCATCACTTAGCCGTATTTTATCCAAAACTTATGATAACACTCTTTTTCCGATTGTCAAGAGTTAATTTAAAATTTCGCTAATTTTTAAATTTATATATCTCGTCTGCCGCCGCTATTATCCCCGCTTTGCCGCTGTAGTAAGTGAGCGCACCCTGAAAATATATCGCAAACGGCTCTCTCATCGGCGCGTCGGCGGAAAGCTCTATCGATGCTCCCGACGTGAACGTACCTGCCGCCATTATGACCTTGCTGTCGTATCCGGGCATATCCCAAGCTTCCGGAACTACGTTCGAATCGATCGGCGACGCGCTCTGTATTCCTCTGCAAAACGCCTCTATTTTATCGGCGCTTCCCAATTTCACCGCCTGGATTATATCGTTCCTCTCCGCGTCGTATCCGGGATATGTCTCATACCCGAGCTTTTCAAATACCTTTGCGGCAAAAGCCGCCGTTTTCAGCGCCGCCGCCGTTACCGACGGAGCATTGAATATTCCCATAAGCATCGGCCTGATCTGCCCAAGGTTGCACCCGACTTCTTTTCCCATCCCGACGACTGTCAGCCTTTGCGCCGCTCTGTCAATGTATTCTTTTTTGCCTGCAATGTATCCTCCGGTCGCGGCTATCCCGCCTCCGGGATTTTTTATAAGCGATCCTACTATCAGATCCGCTCCGACATCTGTCGGCTCAAGCGGCTGCGTGAATTCGCCGTAACAGTTGTCAACTATCACGATCGCTTCACCGTTCGCTTTTTTTACAATATCTACTGCTTCTTTTATTTCCCCGATACTTATCGCTTTTCTGAGCGAATACCCTCTTGAGCGCTGTATATAGACGACTTTTGCGTTTTTCGCTTCGATTTTTACCTTTTCCAGGTCTATCTTATCATTCAAAAGTTCAATTTGCTTATATTGCACCCCGAACTCCATCAATGAACCGCTCCCGGTGCCTTTTCTTATTCCTATGACCTCTTCGAGAGTATCGTAAGGCGCGGAAGTTACCGAAAGCATAAGGTCGCCCGGTCTTAACACACCCCAAAGAGCAGTCGAAAGCGCATGAGTCCCGTTAACGAAATTATGTCTTACAAGCGCGTCTTCGGCAGCGAATATATCCGCAAAGACCCTATCCAACGCCTCTCTTCCGTCGTCATCATATCCGTACCCTCTCGTTTCGGTAAAATGTCTTTCGCTGATACGGTTCTTAATAAACGCAGAAAGTACTTTCGCTGTACATATTTCTTCGTTTTTCTCGATCTTTTCAAAGACGTCCCTGCACTCGATCTCTGCTTCTTTTGCGATCTGTTCTATTTTTTCGTCAATTTTTCTTCCGTATATCTCCATAACGAACAACCTTATTCAAAAAATATTTTTATACTCCCTCAAGATCAAACTCCGGTATATACTCCTCTTTTGCCGAAGATAACTCCTGAACGAACCCGTCCTCAATATCACTGTTTTCGAGATACTCTCTTACCGTCTCATATTCCTGCAAATTAAGTCTTCTGTTTATTTCAGGGTATTTCCCCGCTTGTCCGCAAGGCGTATACTGGCTCATAAGACTGAACAGTATCTGTCCCGGAGCAAAGGTATCGCTGACGTAATCTATTACTCCGAACGTATTTTCAAGATGCCCCGGCAGCACGAGATGTCTTATTATAACGCCGCTTTTCATGATCCCGTTTTCATCGATCGCAAACCTTCCGGTCTGCCTGTACATTTCCTCCGTCGCCGCCTTTGCGATCTCAAAATAGCCGTCCGCTTTCGAATACTTCTTTGCCAACATATCGTCTGAATATTTTATATCCGGAATATATATATCTATCTTTCCCTCAAGCATTTTAAGCGTTTCCGTTTTTTCATAGCCTCCGCAATTATAAACGACCGGAATATTCGGAGGATTTTCAAGAGATTTTGCGATCGCCTCGGCGTAATGAGTCGGATTCACCAAATTTATATTGTGCGCGCCCTTGTCTTCCAATTCTTTGTAGATTTCCCGGAGTCTTTCTACCGAAACTGTTTTCCCGTAATTTTCCGCGCTTATTTGGTAATTCTGGCAAAACACGCACTTAAGCGAACATCCGCTGAAAAACACAGTACCCGACCCGCGGTCTCCGCTTATCGGCGGCTCTTCCCAATAATGCAGCGCCGCTCTCGCGATCTTCGGCAGCCTTCCGCTTCCGCAAAAACCGTCTCCGCTATTATCGTCTCTGTATTTTTTGCAGTTTCTCGGACAAATATCACACAAAACCGACGGCATAATATCAGTACCTTCTGAAATAAAATTCTCCGACGTTCTCGTTTCCTTTCGGTAACAGCAAAATCGTATTTTCGGGGCTGTCCTCTAAATCCGATCCCGCCATTTCTTCAAAATCACAAGGGTAAAAGCTGCCGAAATTATCTTTTTCGCCTTTTCTTGAGGTCTTATAATAATTTCCTCTGACTTCTCCCGAAATTATATCATCCCAAAAAGATATATATTTACGATTTATAAAAACCTCGGCGCCCCAGTATATGCCCTGCAGATCTTCGCCTTCAAAAAACTTATACCCAACGTCTATTTTCCCGTATCCGTTTTCCGCTGCTATCTCTCCCGTTGCTCCG
This sequence comes from Oscillospiraceae bacterium, assembly GCA_017828835.1. Taxonomy (GTDB): domain Bacteria; phylum Bacillota; class Clostridia; order Oscillospirales; family Ruminococcaceae; genus RGIG8367. Next base: position 5,465 of record JAGAEK010000205.1, read on the forward strand.
ACCGTTACGGCAATATTCTTTGTTTCATCATTTTTGCCGCAAAAATATGCGCTCACTCTGCTCTCGCGTCTCTTTATTACCTCAAAAACCGTAAATTTTATTCCGAGTCCGCATTCCTCGTGCTCACCGTTTTCGACCGCGCAGCATCTAACCTGAACGAACGGCTTGTAATCCGCCTTCTCAAGCGGAAAATTTTTCAGCTTTGCCACCGACATAATATCCCATTCCGGGAGCTTGTCCGTCAAACTTATTTTAAATGCCATTTTTCACATATCCTTTATTTATTTTTTGATCCGAATATCTTTTTATCAAGTCCGCTTTTTTCAAGATACCTTACAAGCGGCAGTCCGAGTAAAAAGCAGCTTAGTGTTTGTCCTACGGCGACACTTGCCGCAAACGAGAAAAATCCCTGCGCAGTAATTCCGCCGGTCACCACATAAGAAAGTTCCATTCCTATAGCGATCGCATTCACTATAATAGGCGGCAATGCGCTCAATACCGGAAAATTTTTCCATCTTATTTTTCTCAGCATCCTTGTTAACAATGCCGCAACAAGCGTTGCAAGCGTTCCAACTACAATGTCAATAACTCCCGCCGTATTGACTCCTATCGCCACTCCTATTGAGTTCGCCAAAAAACATCCCAATGTAACTCCGACTATTGCCTCCGGCGCCAGTACCGGTAAAAGCGTCAATGCCTCCGATATCCTGATCTGTATGACACCGAATCCAAACGAGCCTATCGCAAGACTTACTGCCGCGTAAATTGCTCCGATCGCCGAACAAACGACCATTTTTTTTAAATCTATCTTCATCAGATTATTACCTCTCTGTTTTTCTATAATGATACACTATTTATTTTTTATAGTCAACTTTTTTAACTATCCATTTGACATCTTTGAAAAAATACTGTACTATTATATCATGATTTTTAAACTTTTCAAAAGGAGTCGTGCGAATACACCGCACGTAATTCAGTTATGAAATCTTCAACAAAAAAATTATTGTCAATAATTTTATCGTTGCTCATTATCTCTTCACTGTTCTGCGGATGTGATTTTTTTGACTTTTTCCTTTCAAAACCCTCTGAAAATTCCTCCGATACATCTGAAAGCGAATCCGAAAAAAGCTCACACGACGATGATTCAAAAAACTGGCCTGTTACGGTCGAGGGAGTAACTCTGGATTCAAAACCGACGAAAGTAGCATCCCTTTCTCCGGCCCTTACGGAAATCACTTTCGATCTCGGTTACGGCAGCTACCTCGTTTGTGTTTCGGATTATTGTGATTATCCCTCAGAGGTATCTTCGCTGCCGAAATCAGGTTCGCCTCTTATTCCCGACTGTGACCAAATCATAAACTCCGGCGCCGAGATACTGTTGACTTCCTCGGATCTTCACTCTTCATATCTGGCGATCCTAAACGATGCCGGAATAAAAACGATCGTTATACCTCCCGCTAAAAGTCTTCCGTCTTTGGAAAGATTATATAAAAGCGTCGCAACGGTATTCGACGGAAAAATCGACGGCTCAACTGCCGCAAAAAACTTTTATAATAAATGCGAAGAAACTTTGTCAAACTGCAAAGACGTAGTATCTTCATTCGGATTTTCTTCTAAAGACCCTGCCTGCGTTTTATATCTTCGCTCGCTCTCTCCTGCTATCGTGGCAACGGTCGATACTCTCGAAAGTAATCTCCTTGAAAACATCGGATTTATAAACGCCGCATCCGGCTACGGTGATTGGAATTATCCGAGCGCGCTTGTATCATCTCTTGCTCCCGATTATATCTTTTATTCGTCATTGATCATACCCGACGACTTCGTCGCCAGCGACCTTTATTCCGCTTTCAGCGGCAATCTGAAGAGATTTGTCTTAACGGATATGTCTTTGTTTGAGCGTCAGGGTAAACGTATGTTTGACGAACTCTACCGCGCAGTATCTATGATGGCTTAATAAACGTTTTATTTTTCTTTTTCTCTATTGACATTTTATTTCAGATAATGTATATTATTTAAGTCGACTGCAACTCGGAGATGTCGCCTAGTTGGTCGAGGGCGCGCGACTGGAAATCGCGTAGGCGTCAAAAGCGTCTCAAGAGTTCGAATCTCTTCATCTCCGCCAAAAAAGGATTGCTATTTTAACAAAATAGCAATCCTTTTTCTCTAACAATACCATTTGCAGGGGGAAATCATATGACACCTAAAGAAGAATGCGAAAAAATGCTTGATGCATTATTACCATTTGCACTTGACCAACTTAAAAAACACAGCGAATTCTATCCGTTCGGTGCTGTGTTGTTAAACAATGATGAAATTAGGCTGACAGCAGCAGATACAGGAGAAGAATATCCCGATTCCACCCTGGTGATCAATCAATTAACCGAGGCGCATAAGAAGCAGGCAGAACAAGAGAATATCAGAGCAAGCGGAATTTGCTGGAATGCAACAGTATCTCTTGAAAATGGAGTTCAGACAGATGCAATTATTGTTAGTTTGGAACATCGAGAGAATTATTCTGTAATTGTCGGGCAACCATATCGCTTTGGATTCTTAAAGAAATTGAATTTAAGCAACATCTTTGCTCAAGAGGGCAGACATGATATTTTTGACTAAATAATTGGAGTGTTACGAGAATTAACGATTACTTCCATTTTGTTGAAATAGCAATCTTCACTCAAATAAATATCCCCCCGCTTTACGGGGGGATATTTATTATTTATACGTCAAATGTTCCTTATCTTATAAAAATTACTTTTTGTTTTTGGAGATCGCTCCGAAAACTATCATAAGAATAATAATAACGACAGCAATACAGCCTATAATTATAAACAACGTTTTTGAAGAATTATCTCCGGTACCCGCCGGGAGCTCTTCTGCAAATGCAACACAAGAAGAAATAATTACCGATAAAATAGCAGTAATCGATGAAATGATCCTTTTTTTCATAATAAACTTTACATCCTTTCTTTTTTATGTTGTAATAATATTTGGATATATTATAATTATATTATCATCGACCTGTATTGTCAATATTATCTGAGGAGCCGATACTTTTGAACAATCCGAGACTTCCTTATCTGAAAGATAAAGCAAACAAACTTCCGCTTCAGCCCGGTATTTATATTTTCAAAAACAAGAACGGCACAATAATATATATCGGTAAGGCAAAATTTCTGAAAAACCGTGTTTCGTCTTATTTCAGAAGCATTGAAAAGCACAAACCGAAAGTATACAAAATGGTCCAGGAAGCTTACGATTTCGAGTATATAGTCGCTTCCTCGGAGTTTGATGCTATCATGCTCGAATGGAACATGATAAAAGAGCACACTCCGAAATATAATATCCTCATCAAAAACGATAAAGGTTACAGCTATATCAAAATATCTCCGAAAAAAATGGACGATCCTTATAAGCCCTGGAGCAAAATCACCGCGGAAAGGCAAAAACATAACGACAGCGACGCGCTTTTTATCGGGCCGTTCGCAAGCTCGTTTCTTGTCAAAACCACCGTTGAAGAAGCAAATACGATATTTGCTCTTCCGACCTGCAGCAAGACTATCTCTTTTGACCGCTCCTCCTCCCGTCCTTGCCTGAACTTTTATATCAAAAAATGCAACGGCGCCTGCTGCGGTAAAATAAGCTTTGAGCACTATAAAGATTCCGTTGCCCACGCTGTCGATTTTATCAAAAACGGCGGCGAGGAAACCGTTAAACATCTTACCGAAATGATGGAAACGGCGGCGGAAAATCTTGAATTCGAAAAAGCCGCGTCTCTTCGCGACAATATCACTACTATAAAGCGTAATTCTTTAAAACAGGACGTCGTTTTTACCGGTATCTATTCCTCCGACGCCGTTGCTGTCGCCGAAGACATAAACAATATCTGTATTTCCGTTCTGAAAATAAGAAAAGAGCGTATCGTGGACAAGGATGAATTCGTTTTCGAAAATATCGGTACTCAAAAAGAAGCAATGTCCGCTTTTCTGACTCAATATTATTCTTCATCCGATTCGGTTCCCGACGTGATCATGCTATACGACGATATCGACGATCTGAAAATACTGCAAACAGTTATAAACGAACACTCAAATCATTCTCCGAAAGTAAAATTGATCGTTCCCGTCAAAGGAGAAAACCGCAAAATAACAGACATGGCTTTCAACAATGCCGTACACCGTTTATCTCACGATTTCGGACATACCCCGAAAAATATCGCTTCTCTTGACGAACTCGCGAAATTGCTCGGAATAACCGCGCCGAAACGTATAGAGGCTTACGATATTTCAAACATCGGTTCATCCGTGATAACCGGCAGTATGGCGGTATATCAGGACGCCTCTCCGTTGAAAAACCATTACCGTAAATTTCTGATAAAAGATATTTCACAAACCGACGACTACGCCTCAATGAAAGAAATTCTCACAAGACGGTTTGCTGAACGTATCAAGGAAAATCAAACTGACCCGTCATTTTCCGCAACGCCTGACCTAATTCTGATCGACGGCGGAAAAGGTCACCTTGCCGCGGCAAAAGAGGTCATGCAAACTTTCGGACTGGAGTCGATACCTATTTTCGGTATGGTCAAGGATTCCCGCCACCGTACCCGCGCGATATCTTCATCCGGCGGCGAAATTTCCCTCCGTGAAACCTACCGCGCCTTTACTCTCGTTACTGAAATTCAAAACGAAGCTCACAGATTTGCCGTCGGATATTCAACGAAAGCACACATAAAAAAATCGCTCGGACTCAATATTACCAATGCTCCCGGTATCGGAAAACGCCGCGCAGCGGAGCTTATGAAAAAATATAAAACCGTTTCGGCTATATGCAGTGCTTCGGAAGAAGATCTTGCGCTGACTTCAGGTATGACTAAAACGTCCGCCAAATCGCTCAAGAGCTTTCTTGATGAATATTACAAAAAAGATAGGTGATAAATTTATAATATATATTGACTTTTTTACGTGAATAACTGATAATGTAATTAACGATTGGAGTTGTTTTTATAATGAGAGTTATAACCGGCTCGGCTCGGGGAACAAAACTTATTGCCCCCGAAGGACTTGAAACCCGTCCTACCTCCGATATGGCTAAAGAAGCAATCTTTTCCGCCATACAATTTTCGATCGAACAGAGCCGTATACTTGATTTGTTTGCCGGCTCAGGTCAACTCGGTATCGAGGCGCTCAGCCGTGGAGCTAAAAGCGCAGTTTTCGTTGATTCTTCCCGTGAAGCGATCAGTTGTATAAAGGCCAACTTGACCAAAACAAAGCTTTTCCCACTGTCTCAGGTCGCCGCTATGGATTGTTTTATTTTCCTGAAACATTCCCGCGATACTTTCGATATAATTTTTGCCGATCCCCCGTATAACAGCAACAGCATCGACGAAATATTAAAATATACGGAAAACAAAATTTCGGATAACGGTATGATCATTGTTGAAACCGAAAAAAACGAAACTGTTCCCGAAAAGTTCGGTTCTCTCAGCGCTGTCAAATCTTACCGCTGCGGCAAAGCCAAATTTACAGTATATAAAAAATCCTGACCTGTATCTCAATCTTAAGATCAAGGAGAACAACAACATGAAAATCGCGATTTGTCCGGGCAGCTTTGACCCGATTACTTTCGGACATCTTGATATAATAAAAAGAGCGTCGAAACTGTTTGACAAAGTAATCGTTCTTGTCATCGTAAACCCGGAAAAACATTGTTCTTTCTCACCCGAAGAACGTGCCGAAATGATTTCGAAAGTTATAACCGATATTCCCAACGCCGTTGTTGATATCTACGACGGATTGCTTATAGATTATTTTAAAGCGCATAATGCCACCGTAATAGTTAAAGGACTTCGTGCGATGACGGATTTCGAATACGAATTTCAGATGGCGCTCGTTAACCGTCAGCTTTGCCCCAACGCAGATACGTTATTCTTAACAACAAGCGCCGAATATATGTATCTCAGTTCAAGCGTTGTCAGACAGGTCGCCAAATTCAATGGTGATATTTCACAATTTGTACCGAAACAAATTTTAAACACAATTATCGAAAGATTATATAAAAAAGATACGGAGGAATAGAAAATGACCATAGACGATATCCTTGATGAAATTGACGCCATGATAGACCGCGCATGGAATCTCCCGCTTACCGGCGGAAAATGCGTCGTCGATGCAGAAAAAGTCAGAGAACTGCTCGACGACATAAGGATCAACCTTCCGACTGAGATCAAACAAGCCAAATCCATCGTTGCCGATCGCTCCGAAATAATCGCGATCGCCCGCCGCGAATCCGAAACTATCGTTCGCCGCGCCGAGGAGCGTGCAAAACAGCTTGTTTCCGAAGAGGAAATAGTAAAACTGGCTCAAGCCAAATCAGACGACATCCTTGCAGAAGCCAAGGAAACCTCTAACTCGATGATCAATTCCGCTACGGCTAAAGCAAAAGAAATGAAAACCGCCGCTAACGATTTTGTTAACAGCATTCTCAAAAACTCCGAGGATACTTTGTCGGCCTCTCTTGCCGAGATCAAAAACACCCGGAACGCTTTGAGCAATAAATAATTATAATATCTCCAAAAAATCCGGCTGAATTTTCAGCCGGATTTTTTTATCATTTCACAACCGATACTATATTATCGTTCAGTATCTTTTTCTTTTTGAATATCTCCTCTAATATCTTAACGATACCCGAAACGACGGGCGCAAAAAACGCAAACGATACCGCGATCAAAAACTGCGTCAAACTCAGCGGTACCGTTCCGAAAATCGGATTCAGAACGGGTATATAAAGTGCCGCCGCCATTACTCCGAACGATATTAAACAAGCCGCAATAATATAAGGATTCGTAAAAGGATTTATTCCGAAGATCCCTTTTTTCTCGCTCTTACATTCAAAAACGTGTATCAGCTGAGCCAAAATCAGCACTACCAACGCCGCAGTCCTCGCCGTTACGATATTTTCTCCCCATCTCATAAAACAAGTATATACCGATAAAGTTGAGATCCCTATTAAACAGCCTCTGAAAATAATCGTCGATAAAAGTCCTCCCGAAAAAACTCCCTCATCTTTCCTGCGCGGCTTCATTTTCATGACGTTTTCACCCGGCTCAAACCCAAGCGCTATCGCCGGAAGGCTGTCGGTCACAAGATTGACAAGCAATATCTGTATCGGTAAAAAAACCGTCTTCATCCCGATCAGCATACCCAAAAACATCGTCAGCGCTTCTCCGATATTACATGACAGTAAATATCTTATAAACTTGCGTATATTGCCGTAAATTATCCGTCCTTCTTCGACAGCACAAACCAGAGTCGAAAAATTATCGTCAAGGAGTATTATTTCCGACGCTTCCTTTGTAACGTCAGCACCGCCTTCTCCCATAGATACTCCAATATCCGCTTCCTTTACAGCCGGAGCATCGTTGACTCCGTCCCCCGTCATCGCAACTATGTGTCCATCCGATTTTAACGCCTTAACTATCCTCAGTTTATGCGCCGGACTTACCCTTGCGAATACCGAAACCCTTTTCACTGTTTCCCTGAATTGCGTATCTCCCATTTTATCGATCTCTTCACCTGTAACGGCTTCTGAATTTCTGATTATTTTCAACTTTTTCGCGATCGCAACGGCAGTGTTTTTTCCGTCACCCGTTATCATGATAGTCCTTATACCTGCACTTTTGCATTTTTCGACTGCTGCACCCGCCTCTTTTCTCGGAGGATCCATCATACCTATAAGCCCTGCAAAAACCAAATTATCTTCGGTGTTCTTCTGATCTTTTCCGATCTTTTTATATCCGAGCGCTATTACCCTCAATGCTTTATCGCTCATTCTTTCGTATACGTTTATGATTTTTTTCCTGTCCTCTGCCTCCATTCTGATATTATTTTTATCGGTATAATAATATTCACATCTCGGTATTATCATATCCGGAGCGCCCTTTATCAATATAAGAGTATCTCCGTTTTTATCCTCTACCCCGACTGACATCGTCTTTTTCACTGAATCAAACGGTGATTCAAATACCTTCTTAAATATTTTCAACTTATTATCTTCGACTGTTCCGGAATTTACAGCCATCGTCAATATAGCCTTTTCAGTCGGGTCGCCCGTGATATTTATATTCCCCTTTTCATCTCTTTCAACCGTTTCACTGCTGCATAAAACCGATATGTATGCCGCAAGCCTAATCTCCGCAACGTCTCGCGGATCTATTACGTTCTCTCCGATATAAAACGACTTTCCGCCGTCTGTCTCTACCGTTTTGTCAAAAAAACTCAGTTCTTTTACCGTCATATTATTTTCGGTAAGCGTCCCGGTCTTATCCGAACATATAACGTCGGCGCACCCAAGCGTCTCAACTGAATGCAACCTTCTGACGAGCGCCCTCTTTTTCAGCATTCTTGACACTCCGAGCCCGAGAGCTATCGTTACTACCGCCGGAAGTCCTTCGGGTATCACCGCAACCGCAAGCGAAAGTCCCGTCAAAAACATATCGAATATATTTTCTCCCCTTATCACTCCTATTCCGGTGACCGCAAAACATATCAGTATGCAGATCACCGAAATTATCTTTCCCATCGACGCGAGTTTTAATTGCAGCGGCGTTTTGACTTCCTCGATCTCGGTAAGCATCCCCGCTATACCGCCCATTTTCGTATTCATTCCCGTTTGTGTTACTACCGCTTTACCGCGCCCTTTCGTTATCAATGCTCCCATATATACTTTACCGGCCGCGTCTTTATCCGAGACCGTCTTCTCAACGTTCAAAGACTCTCCGCTCAGTATCGACTCGTCGGCAGCCATATTCACGCTTTCAACGATTTTTGCATCAGC
>JAGAEK010000206.1 GCA_017828835.1 Oscillospiraceae bacterium
AGCCCTTAAGACGGTAAGACGGGGGACGAATCAAAACCACTGAAAAAGTCAGTTATTTCAATCGACGATGTTATCCCAGATAAATAGGCATAGAACTAGGGACGGTAGCGTTAAAACAAAGAAAAGGAATTAGAGAAAAAGAGCGCAATTGACTTATCATAACATTCTTTAGAGTACGTAACGGCGCGACACATTATGTTGTCGCGCCGTTCCAATTGGATAATACTATGTTACCAGATTGTTCCTTAGAACTTTTGGTGCTGATTACACGTAAATCAATTCCTTTAAAACGATTTCCTCGGCACGGTTTCGGATGGAGTTTTTTGCTCTCACCCAAGCGAGTTGATCTTTCCGTTTGAACTCTTCAGTGACGCCTTCGGCTTTCGTCATTTTCTCAACCAGCTGAGAAAACATCTCCTCTGCCTGACGGTCGATTTCTTCAAAATATGTATTTGCTTTACCTGAAATCAAAAGACCGGTGAAGGCCGCCCGTTTTGTATTCCTCAGGTAAGTGTGATGAAGCATTCCGAAACGTCCGATCTTAGGACTTTCCGGCGCTTCGAGATCCGGGAGAAGATAGTCTCCCTCTTTTCGGTATGTGAGTTCCATTTTCGAGAATCTCCTTTCGCATTTTTGTCTCTCGATTATTCCATATTTCTCATAGAAAGGCAAATGTACGAAACCGAGATTTTCTGTTCTCCGACGTGTTTTTTCGGTATATTCAGCCCCGAAAAGTGTCATCCGACGTCTGAAATCTGCTCTTACTCCTCTTATTGGTGATTTTGCAAATTTTTCATAGTGTCGTGTTGCGTTTTTCGTTTTTATCCTGTTGCTGTATTTCAGTAAAAAAGCGGGGAAGCCGCTATTATATATACAGAAGGGAAAAATCAGAACTTTTCCGTCACGATTACGTTGTACCTCGGGAATTGCCGTCTCCGCGCCTGACTCATTATCCACCCGCCTGCTGCGGCGAAATAGAAGCCGCCCTTTTTGTCGGCGTAGACGTACCGGATGACGTCGTAATCGTCTTCCCCGAATGAATAACATATCTCGCCCCAATCGTTGTTGTGACAGACGCAGTATTCGTACGTGACGGATTCTTCGGTTTTCTCTTTCAGCCGGAGTTCGAGGATTCCGATATAGTCGTCAACGGCGAGTTCGATAAGCATCTTCTCATATCCGCCGTTACAGATGCGGAACGCCGTATCGGGTGAGGCGAGAGTATGATCGGCGGCAAGGTCGATAAAAACTTTCTCTTTGCGGAATACCTTTGCCTTATTGCCGTCCTCGTCTTCAGCAAGCTCAAAAACGGAATAACAGTTTGAACAGAATCCGAGATGATCGGCGATCATTTCACATTCCCGGTAGTCGAGTTTTTCATACGCTCCGAACAGCGCTTTTTGACGCCAAAGATGAATGAATTCGCCGCAGGGCTCGGTTGAATAGTCGCAGGTGACGTCTTCTCTTGATTCCTCTCCGTCCTCGTCTGCGTATTTGCGATAAAAGTCAACGTATTTCGTATTGTCGATGGCGCTCTGAAGGATCTCGCGTGTGTCTTTTTCGCTCTTTCCGATTGCGGCGGCGATTTTGAGGATCGAGGCGAGGTCGGATCTGTATCCGTTTTCGCTGTATATCGCCATTGCTTTCCGCGCGAGCCTGAACTCGTGCGCGCTCTGCATCGAGTATCCGGTCCGTGCGGTACGGACGTATTCTTCAACTTCGTTTTTTACGTAAAACTCTTTGAATACGAGGAAGGGGACGCCTCGTGTGATATCATACTTCCTCAGCGCTTTCATCATTCCGAATACGATCGCCTGCTTTAAGTCGGCGAAATGACCCTGCATAGCGAATTCCTGAACGATATCTTTTGCTTTTTCGTTGAGGAGAGGTTCGTAACAATAGAGAAACCAATCCAGATATTTGTTATCACCTTCAGCAAAGTACAGGTCTATGTAATCCTGAAAATCTTTCTTCACGGGAGGCGCTGAGCGCCCCTTGCGATAGGTATACAGATCTTCTCTCCAATCCCATTTTTTCACGGCGCTCACCTCCCTTCATGGATTTGTCTGTCTCTACTTCAGACGTTTGTCCGTATCGGCGTAGAGTTTATCCCGCCTCATATCCTCTTTGTACTGTTTCTTTGTGTAAACGTCGTCGTTATGCGCGCGAAGCTTATGTTCAAGCGCCAGATCTTTCGCGGTTCTCGCAAACTTTTCCGTGATCGTTCCCCTGCTTTTTTCGGAACGGATCGCGGCGCATCGTCTGTTGTAAAGAACCGTAACCGGATCTCCTTCGGCTCGTTCCTTCCTGTGGATAACAGCGGCGTATTTTCGACACGTGATCTTCTTTCCGCGATACTCTTCCGGCGCTATTCCGTAAGGGCAGTATATCTGTTTTCTCGCCGACTGCATAAGGAAGTATTTGCCGCATATCTGACATTTCTGAGGGTAGTGACCGAAGTGGAGCCCTTCGAAGAAATCGGTAAGGATAAAACTGTAATATCTGTCGAAGTAGAAGCGCCGCGCGACCGTATCGCCGACGCTCGCTTTGTTTTTGCGAACGGAGATGTATTCCGACTTGGCTGAAAAGGGTACTGAACCGAATATCTCAAGCGCGATCGGGAGAAGGTGCTTTTCATCAAGCCGTTCCGCTTCCGGAAGTCGCTTTACGAAAGACGCCAGATTGTCGTATGCTGTCTTCAGATCATCGCTGAGATTATCGAAGAAAGAG
>JAGAEK010000020.1 GCA_017828835.1 Oscillospiraceae bacterium
CAAGAGGTAATGCGGCGAAGATGAATGCCAACACGAAAATGAACAATTTTTTCATAAAGAACACCTCCACAAATCCCGATTTGTCGATTTCAATTATATCAGAAAAGTGTTGTCTTTTCAATCATATAACAAAAACCTCTTTTGTCTGTCTGACAAAAGAGGTTTTTTGGTGACCCGTACGGGATTTGAACCCATATTACCGCCGTGAAAGGGCGGTGTCTTAACCATTTGACCAACGGGCCTGGTAGCGGCTGTCGGATTTGAACCAACGACACTTCGGGTATGAACCGAATGCTCTAGCCAACTGAGCTAAGCCGCCATACAGCGTTATCCGTGCAGCGTTAATTATTATATAATATAAACTCCCGCTTGTCAACAAAAATTTTTCGTTTTTTATATATAATTTATTTTTGCAAAAACGTCAGATATATTTTTCAGTTTCTTCCGCGTACCTGACCGTTTCCATTGCGTCTTTCGCATATTTATCCGCACCGATCTTTTCCGCATACTCCTTCGTCAGCGCAGCTCCTCCGACTACGACTTTACACCACGGTGCTTTTTCTTTCAGCAGTTTCACCGTCTTCTCCATCGAAACTACGGTCGTCGTCATCAACGCACTGAGTCCGCAAAGCGGCGCTTTCTCTTGCAAAACCGTCTCGACCACTGTCTCGGGATCGACGTCTTTTCCGAGGTCTATCGTTTGAAATCCGTAATTTTCGAGCAACGCTTTAACAATATTTTTCCCTATATCGTGTATGTCGCCTTTTACCGTCGCTATCACGAATTTCGCTCTTTTGTTCTCCGTTCTGCCGCTTGCCGAAACCGCTTCTTTTACCTTTTCAAACGCCGCTTTCGCCGCTTCCGCACTCATTAAAAGCTGAGGAAGGTATACCGTCTTTTTCTCAAACCCCTTACCGACAACGTCAAGCGCCGGTATGATTTGATCGTTTATAACGCTCATCGGATCGGCGCTCAGAAGTTCTTTTGCACTCAATTCAGCCGCGCGTTCACGAAATCCTTTTATTATCGCGTTCTGGAGTTCCGTCGTACCTTCTTGATCTTTCGGTTTTTCTTGTGCTTTCTGAATATTTTCAACCGGTTTTTCGACCGGTATACTCTCTGAAAATCCTATATAGTTCTTGCAATCCTTATCCATTCCGCGAAGCATCATATAAGAATAATAAGTTTTCATCATTTCCGTCGAATAAGGATTTATTATCGCCGCGGAAAGTCCGTTTTCAAGCGCCATGGCAAAAAATGCCGAATTTACCGTATCTCTTTGCGGCAATCCGAAAGAAATGTTGGACACGCCTAAAACCGTGTTCATTTTAAGCTCGTCGTGTATTATTTTCAAAGCGTCCAGAGTAACGCCCGGCGCCGTTATGTCGGCGCTGGCCGCCATACAAAGAGTGTCGAATACGATATCCTTTTTGTCAATTCCGTATTCATCAGCGGCACGAAGTATCTTTTTCGCTATCTCGACCCTGCCTTTTGCCGTCGAAGGTATGCCGTTGTCGTCCAACGTCAGCGCAACGCAAACTCCGCCGTATTTTTTCACGAGCGGAAAAACTTTTCTCAAGCTTTCTTCCTTTCCGCTTACGGAATTTATCATTGCTTTTCCGTTATATATCCTCAGCGCTTTTTCCATTGCGTCAAAATCCGAAGTGTCTATCTGAAGCGGCGCGCTTTCCACCGCCTGCAGCTCGCTGACTGCTTTTTTAAGCATCTTCTTCTCGTCTATTCCCGGCAATCCAACGTTGACGTCAAGTATGTCCGCACCCTTTTCGACTTGTTCGGTCCCTTCGTTCAATATGTAGCCGATATCATTCTCAACGAGCGCCTGCTTGAATCTCTTTTTACCGGTCGGATTTATCCTTTCTCCGATCAGTACAGGTCTTTCGCCTATCCTGACGGTACGGGAAAACGATGAAACGACCGTATAATTTTTCTTTTCTATTTTCGCAAGCGGTATATCCTTAGTCGCCGCTACCGTCTTTTCTATATATTCGGGATCCGTGCCGCAGCAGCCTCCGAGCATACACGCTCCGATTTTTGCCATTTTTATCATTTCTCCGGCAAATTTTTCGGCAGTAATATTATAAACCGTTTCACCGTCCACACTTTCGGGAAGTCCCGCGTTCGGCTTTGCAAAAACAGGCAGCGACGATGCCGCGACCAATCTTTTGACCACTCCCAAAAGTTTGTCCGGTCCGAACGAGCAGTTCACTCCTATCGCATCCGCTCCGAGGCCTTCAAGCAGCGCGACCATCGCTTCCGGAGAACTTCCGTTTATAAGTTTTCCGTCTTCTTCATAAGCATTCGACACAAAAACCGGCAACCCCGAGTTTTCTTTTGCCGCAAGTACTGCCGCTTTCGTTTCGTATCCGTCGTTCATCGTTTCGATAAATATCAGATCGACGCCGAATTTCACTCCGACTCTTACCGTTTTCGCAAATGCTTCCACAGCATCTTCAAAATCAACGTCTCCGTAAGGCTTCAGCATTCTTCCGAGCGGACCTATGTCAAGCGCTATATATTTATTTTCCTTATCTTTGCAGAGTCTTCTTGCCTCGTTTGCACATTCGACGGCGCCCGAAACCATCTCCGATATTTTTTCTTCGCTGTATTTCAGCCCGTTGATCCCGAAGGTATTCGCACAGATTATATTGCTGCCGGCTTCATAATATTTTTTGTGTATCGAAATTATCTCAGCCTTATGAGTTAGGTTCCAGCCTTCTGTTAATTCTCCCGGCTCAAGACCCATTTTGTAAAGCATAGTACCCATTCCGCCGTCAAGATACAACCTGGTCTTTCTTATTTTTTCAAGCAGTTCCGTCATATTTCCGCCCCCAGTTTCTTTTCGATTTATCTCTCTTCGCCTTTATACAGCCCGACTATCGCCGTTACCGATTTGCTCGGAGACATCAGCATACCGTCGTTTAACGTGACCCCTATGTTTTTCGCGCACTGCGTCGCTTCCGTGATCTTTTTCTGCACGTCAAGAGAAAGATCTCCGTAACCGGGACTGAACCTCGGCTTTAAAGAATATCCGTTGCGTTTGACTTTTTCCGAAAGATCCCTGCAAAACGTATCGCATAAAGCTTCCACTCTCTCGGTTCCGATCGCCTGCATAAACAACGCTTTGACTGTATCGGTCGAGCCGTATTTTCTTATGAGTCTGTCGATCCCGATCCCGACCGTAGCCGCAAAAACGACCGCACTGCTGCATCCCGAAAGATTTTTCGACAGTGATTCGCTCTCGATTTCTGCAAACGGAAACTTCACCTTTCCGTTCTCCACGGATATTTTATATTTTTCAAAACAGACTCTTCCCCTGACGATCTTCGCCTCTTCTGTACACTCTTTCACGATTTCCGCCATATCTTCGTTTTTGCCGTCCGACGTTTTGCCTGCTCCCGCATATCGCAAAACTTCTTCAAAATCGCATTCGGGAAGAGAATAAAACAAAACTTTAACCATATCAGTCCGCTTTCCCGAGTATGTCAGACATATTCGCTTTTATTTGCGCCGCAACGTCGGGTTTATTCATGGTATAAACGTGAACATGAGTTATACCGTTCGCATAGAGATCTATTATCTGATCCGTCGCGTAAGCTATACCCGCCTGTTTCATCGCATCCGGGTATCTTCCGAATTTATCGACAAGGCTTTTGAATCTTTGCGGCATAAACGACCCGGACAGTTTTATCGCTTTTTCGACTTGATTCGCTTTCGTTATCGGCATTATACCCGCTATGACAGGTACCGTTATGCCGGCTTCTCTTATTTTATAAAGGAAGTTATAAAGAAGGTTATTGTCAAAAAACATCTGCGTCGTCAAAAATTCGCATCCGGCATCGACTTTTTCTTTGAGATAACGTATATCCTCCGTTTGATTTGCGCTTTCCGGATGTATCTCCGGATAACACGCTCCTCCTATGCACATTGACGGACTTATACTTTTGATATCCGCAACAAGTTCGCTAGCATAGCGGTAATCCCATTTCCCTCTGTCTTCTCCGAATCTTTCCTGAGGTATGTCTCCTCTGAGTGCCATAATATTTTCTATTCCGGCATCTTTGATCTTTCCTATCATTTCCCTGACGGTCTCTTTCGTCGAAGAAATACAGGTCAAATGCGCGACGGACGGCACACCGTATCTATTCTTTATATTTTTTGCCATTTCAAGAGTATATTCGCTCGTTCCTCCGCCCGCTCCGTAAGTAACGCTCATAAACGACGGCTCTAATTTCGCTATCTCCTTCGCCGCACTTATCACACTTTCGTAAACGGCGTTCGTTTTCGGCGGAAACACCTCAAACGAAAGCGAATACTTTTTCTCTTTCAAAAGCTCGGAAATCTTCATAGTGCCTCTCCCTCTCTTTTTGATCTTTTATTGCTGTGTTTTTTCTTTTTTCACGTTCAGTGCCGCTATTATCAACACGATCGGAAAAATGATCGCCGAAAATATCCCTATTTTCAGATCGTCGCCGAACGCTCCCGCTATTTTACCCGAAACCGTCGGTCCGACAGAGCATCCTATATCTCCGGCAAGCGCAAGATAAGCAAACATACGGTTAGCTCCGCGAGGTATCATGCTTGCGGAAAAACTCAGCGTTGCCGGCCAAAGTATACCGACTCCGAATCCGCATAATCCGCATCCGGCGAGCCCTATCGCGGGATGTGATGAAAACGCTATCAAAAGATAGCTCAAAATACATATTCCCGAACAGAAAACGAGCGCGTATCTTACCGATATCCTCGAATTTATACGAATATAAATAACCCTTGCAAGTCCCATCATCACGGCAAAACCCGTCGGTCCCAAAAGATCTCCCAGCGTTTTGCTGACGTGGAGTCCGCTCTCCGCAAGCGCCGACGCCCACTGCGCTACAGCAAGTTCGCTCGCGCCTGCCGCCACCATGATCAGCGCCATGATCCAAAAGGTTTTATTGCTTATCAGTTCTTTCGCGGTCATACCCTTTTCGTTATTTTCGATTTCATCTTTCAGCGGTACTTTTATAAATGCAAGCGCGTCCGCAAACGGCACCAGTGCCCATATGACTGCAAGTATTTTCCAGTTTTCTATCCCGAATAGTTTAAAAAACACCGTCGATAAAACGACCGTTATAACATATCCCCAGCAGTAAAACGAATGCAGAAAGTTCATCGAACCCTCTTTGTTTTCGCAAGGTATCGCCTCTACTATCGGACTTAACAGCACCTCTATCAGTCCGCCTCCGACCGCGTATACTGCGACGGATATGATAAGTCCCGTAAAACTGTTTCCGATCATATCCGGCAGAAATGCCAGCATCGCAAGCCCAGCCGCCGCAAACAGATTGCCCAGTATTGCCGCCTTTCTCATACCGATCTTCTCAATAAATCCCGGCGACGCCGCGTCAACTGCAAGCTGTACTCCGAAATTAACGGTTATCAAAACCGCAATATTCGAAAGAGGGATCCCGTAGCTTGAATTGAAGGTCAGAAACAACAGCGGCGCAAAATTACAAACTATTGCCTGAACTATATATCCCGTGCAGCACGCTGCCATCGTCGGTCTGTAGTTTTTTTCGATCATCGTTACCGTTTCCTCTCAGGCTTCCGTCTTTAATTTGCAAACGTCGACCCAGCATTTATATCCGGAATATTTTTCAAGCTCTTCCATCGTCATTTCGATCGCACTGTTTGAGCTTCCGCAAGCCGGATACACCGTTTTGAACCTCTTCAACGATTCGTCGAGATATACGTCAACTCCGTCGTTGACCGCAAACGGACAAACGCCCCCGACGGCATGGCCTATAAGATCTTCCGCTTCTTCGTATGCGAGCATTTTCGCCTTTTGAGCAAATCTCGCTTTGTATTTTGCGTTGTCTATCTTCACGTCCCCCGCCGTTACTATCAGCGCGACTCTGTCGCCGACGTGGAATGATATCGTTTTTGCGATCCTGCTCTCTTCACATCCGAGTGCCTTCGCCGCAAGCTCCACCGTTGCGCTTGAAACGTCGAATATAAGTATCCTGTCCGCTATTCCGTATCCTTCAAAATATTTTTTCACTTTCTCTATCGACATCGTTTTCCCTCTCCGAACGCTTATTTTTTAACGATAACGGCATTATTCAAATGGCAATACATCGCCGTATCTTCATAGTAAGTTTCAAAAACTCCCGATACGGTAAACTCTTCTCCGCTGTCAGGATAAAGTTCATCCGGCTTAAGTATAAATTCTATGCCCTGCGCACAGCATGCCGTCGCATCCGAAATAATACAAAAATGATATACGTTTCCGTTATACGCCGATTCGTCTTTCGCATATAGCCCTTTCATCGTTATATTCCTTCCGATATATTCTTCGGGGTAAGTCAGCATATTATAGACCTCGGAATACACCATCGTGCTGCTCATAACCGTCAGGTCGACGTCGCTCATGTTTTTGCTGCTCGTTTCGGTTTTTGACTCACCGTCATTCTTTTGATCCGTACCGCCGTTTCTGCAGGACGCAAGCGAGATCATCATAAAAACAGCCGCCGCTACGCAAAACAATTTCTTTGCTTTTACCATATTCAACGCTCCTTTTTGATAAGTCCGAAACCGCAAAACGCCAAAAACACAACTATATCGACTCCGACGATAGTGGACCCCACCGGCGTCCCCCACAATATCGAAATGATTATACCTAATATTGCGCAGCTCACCGAAAGTATCGCCGAACATATCGTTACGGATTTAAAGCTTTTGAAAACTCTCATCGCCGATATCGCCGGAAAAATCACGAGTGCGGATATCAAAAGCGAACCGACAAGATTCATCGCAAGCGTTATAACGACCGCCACCGTTACCGCTATCACCAGATTGTAGACGTCGGATTTTATTCCCGTGGCGCGCGCAAAATCCTCATCGAACGTAATTGCGAAAATCTTATTGTAAAATATCACAAATACCGCCAGTACCGCGATCGAAAGTCCGAAACACAGCCATACCTCCGTCCGCGTCAGCGTCAAAATCGACGTCGAACCGAAAAGTGAACTGCAAACGTCTCCCGAAAGATTTGCCGACGTTGAGAAAATATTCATCAACAGATATCCCAAGGCAAGCGCTCCGACGGATATCATCGCTATCGCCGCGTCTCCTTTTATCTTAGTTTTACGTCCGACGCCCAAAAGCAACGCCGCGCATATTATCGTTACCGCAAGAGTAAACGGCATATCATCTGTGAGCCCTATCACAGCCGCGACCGCCATAGCTCCGAATGCAACGTGCGCGAGTCCGTCACCTATAAAAGAAAACCTCTTCAAGACCAGCGTTACTCCCAAAAGAGAAGAACAAAGCGCTATCAGCGCGCCGACTATAAGCGCGTATCTCACGAAAGGATATTGAAAATACATCGCCAGCTTATCAAACACCTTTTTGCTCCTCCTCTTTTTTACCGACCTCGTCGGCGTTGAATATCTTTCCGAACTTACTGTTCAGATAATCTTCTTTGCTTCCGAAAAAATTCTCTTTCCCTATATGCAGGATATGACTAGCATAGCACATCGCCTGAGAAATATCATGCGTTATCATTATTATCGTGATCCCGTCGTCCTTGTTCAGCGAATTTATAAGCTCATACATTTCCGCCGTAACTTTCGGATCCAGACCCGCTGCAGGTTCGTCGAGCAGCAGTATTTTCTTCGTCGCACAAAGCGCCCTCGCAAGCAACACTCTTTGCTGCTGTCCGCCCGAAAGCTCTCTGTAACACTTTTTTTCAAGTTCCGCGATCCCCATCTTCGAAAGTTTTTCTCTTGCAAGCTCTTTTTCTTCTTTTTTATAAAACGGACGAAGCCCGCACTTTCCCTGAAATCCGGAAAGCACTATCTCTCCGACAGATGCCGGGAAATCGCGCTGTACCACCGTCTGCTGAGGCAGATATCCTATATCGTTTTTTAAGACCCCGTCTCCTCTTATCACTTTTCCGGATATAGCGCTCTGAAGCCCGAGAATGGTTCTCATCAGCGTGCTCTTACCCGAACCGTTCTCTCCGACGATACAAAGATAATCTCCCGCATCCACGGAAAAATTAAGATCGTTTACTATAACCTTTGAATCATATCCGAGACATAGATTCCGACATTCCAGCTGCGCCAATCTTATTCCTCCCACCATTTGCCCATAGCTTCAATAAGTACGTCCAGATTTTTTTCCATTATCGAAAGATACGTCGCGTCTTTCCATTTTGTCGTTGTTGCCGACTGCATAGAGTCCAACGTGAGTATTTTTTGATCCTTCGTTTTAGTGTTCGCTATCACGGTTTCTGCAAGCTTGCAGTCGCTCCCTTCGATCGTCATCACTGCTCTCACCCCAAGCTCATCCACCTTTGCCGCAAGTTTCGTTATCGTCTCAAAACTTGCCGCAGTTTCCGATGAACATCCCGCAAACGCGGCGTAATAATCAAGACTATAATCGTCGGCAAGGTATCTGAACGGAAATCTGTCCGCAAAGACCAACACTCTGTCTTTTCCGTCCTGTACCGCGTAGGCATATTTTTCTTCAAGCGCACTCAGCTTCTTTGCGTAACTTTTGAAGTTTGCTTCATACTTATCCGCGTTTTCCGGATCTTTCTCTTTCAGCGCTTGTGCAATTTTTTCGCAAAATACCTCCGCGTTCCGAAGCGATAGCCAAACATGTTCGTCAAGCTCCGGCTCCTCTTCGCCGTGGTCGTGCTGTTCTTCGCTCTCCATTCCTTCTTTTATCTCTTCTTCAAGCGCGTTCTCTCCGAGTATCTGCAAAAGAGTTATCTCCTTCATATCTTTGTTTTTCTTTTCCTTTAACGC
>JAGAEK010000004.1 GCA_017828835.1 Oscillospiraceae bacterium
ACCAGCGCTTTCTGATTTGCCGCTCAAGGGTGATACTGTCATCGGCAACGATGTGTGGATTGGACAGAACGCGGTCATTTTGCCGGGTGTCCGTATAGGCGACGGCTCAATCATCGGAGTAAACAGCGTGGTAGGTAACGACGTTGAGCCGTACACAATTGTCGCCGGAAACCCCGCAAGGATATTGCGGAAACGCTTTGACGACGAATTGATTGAACTGTTGCTCCGTTTCAAATGGTGGGATAAAAGCGTCGAAGAAATCAATGCCTTGATCCCGATACTGACTTGCAGTGATTTGGATAAAGTACGAGATGAATTGAAGAAACGGCTTACTTGACAAATTCCGGTTTTCAAAGGCAGCAGTCGGGCGATTTCCGTATATTTATGACAGAGCACGGGTTGACGGCAACTGCGGAGAGAGCTTTCGAATTTATAAATATAAGCAAAAAACGTAAACGAGCCGATAAAGCAAAAAGAGGTAAAAAATGTTCAGAGAGATGAGAAGGATCAAACAAAAGATAAGTAATGAAGAGTGCATTCGGGTGCTCAAATCACAGCCAAGAGGCATTCTTTCAATGATAGGTGACGACGGTTATCCTTATGGCATTCCGATGGATCACTGGTATTCGGAAATAGATAATACAATTTATTTTCATTGTGCAAAAGTCGGACATAAGATAGATGCGATCGCCGCATGCGATAAAGTCAGCTACTGCGTGCTGGACGAGGGATTCCGAAAAGACGGTGAATGGGCGCTCAATATAAACAGCGTTGTTGTGTTCGGGCGAATACGCCTTATTGAAGACGAAGAAATGAAAAGGAAAATCTGTATTAACCTCGTCAGAAAATTTACCGATGATGAAGAGTATCTCGAAAGGGAACTGGCAAACGCTTTTCCGAGGGTTAACTGTTTGGCGCTTACGGTCGAACATATGACGGGAAAACTGGTTAATGAGTCGTAATTTGTCTGAAAAGGTAAATTCTGTTTTCCGGTAATTTTTTAATTATATAAATATTATTTGTTCGAATAATATTTTCAAAATAGGAGGACGCCATGATTTTCATCAAAGAATATACAGTTTCAATGTCAGACGGAGTGCGCCTTTACACGCGCTTGGTACTGCCGGGCGACGGGACCGGACGTTACCCGACCGTTTTTATGCGTACTCCGTATGATGCGGAAACGACTGTAACTGAAGCGACGGTGCGATATTATGAAAACGACTCTTTGCTGCAGCACGGTTACGCGATTGTGTATCAGCATTGCCGGGGAAGAGGCGGAAGCGAAGGCGTTTGCGTCCCTTACGATGCCTGCGAACGCAGCGACGGACTCGAAACGATTGAATGGATACGCACACTGCCGCACTACAACGGCGAACTGTTTTTGAGCGGAGGCAGTTATACGGCGTCGATCCTTCTTATGATACTGAATGCCGATATTCCCGATTTAAAAGCGATCGCGCTTTCCGTACAAACGGAAAGTATGTATCATCGCAACTATTTCAACGGAATGTGCCGCTCGTATTGCGGATTTGAATGGTGGCTTTCGATGATCGAACCGCAGCAGCCGCGGATCGCCGAATGGAAGGATATTTATCTGCGACCTTACCGTGATATTATGAAACGTGCTACCGGAAAAGAGCTGCCTGCGTTTACGGACGGACTGCTTCATGACCGTTATGACGACTTTTGGAAAAACGATCCGCGGATAGGAGTAATGGAGACGCTGCGCGTACCTGTGCTTATGGTGAGCGGTTGGTTCGACTATTACTGTTACGGTATGTGCTCAATGTGGAATAAGCTGTCGCCCGAAACACGCAAAAGATCCTGTTTTCTGATGACGCCCTGCGGACACGACCTGGGCGTTAGGAAAGATTCGTGCTATCCTTTCCTTAATGCTTCCCTGCCGGCAGACAGAGAGGCGGAATGGTTCGATTCCGTAAGAAACGGAACAGAATATCCCTATTCCGAGCTGGGTAAATTCCGCTATTACAGCATCGGCGAAAACCGTTGGTATACGGCAAACGAGCCTTATGAAATCAAACCGTCGTTACCGCTTTATTTTTCCGCCGACCGCCGTCTTAAGCGCGCAGAGCCGGTCTGCGGCCCGTTGACATACGAATATGATCCAGAGCATCCTAAACATCACGATAAGCATGATTATATGTTTTTGTGTGATTACGAGCGGTTGACTGATGACGGCGTTACGTTCTTCAGCGATCCGTTTGAAGAGGACGCTTCGTTTTTCGGCCCGATTTCGTTTGAAATGACGCTGAACTCAGATTGCGGCGACACTGCGTTTTTTATGCGGCTTTATTTGGCGGAAGACGGCAAGTGCTACAATCTGACGGATGCGATAACGACGCTTTTACACGCCGATCCGGAATTTAAAGCGGGCAAACCCTGCCGCGTGCGCATACTTTCACAGCCGACGGCGTTTCGTGTCAAAAAGGGTAATTCTCTGCGCGTGGATATTTCGTCTTGCAGTGATTGTTATGTGCCGCATTCCAACACTCGTGAAGCGCTCGCTTTGGCGGAAACGGTGAAGATTGCGCACAATACCGTTATCTGCGGACAGAGTGTCCTGAAATTGCCTCTTAAAAAATAAAATATACCGGGATAATGTAATTTGAGGAGTAAGATATAAATGAAGTTCGGATGGATCAATGCGTTTGGCGCGGGTTTTGTGATACTTATATTGATTCCGAATATCGTTTACGCGCTGAAAAATAAAGGTGAAAAGAATCTTTGCAGGAATAGGTTTATGAACGTTACAGAGCAGATCGGGCGGTATGCCTGCATCGTTTTGATGTGGCTTCCGTTGCTTATAATGAAATTCCGGTTTGCAAGCGTTTTCGAATGTTTTCTTTATATGGCCGGCAACGGGATTTTCCTCATCGCGTATTGGATCGTGTTCGCGATATACCTGAAGAGGAAGAACAAAAGATTTGCTATTGTTCTTGCGATATTGCCTGTTTGTATTTTCCTTATCAGCGGGATATTGCTGCGTCATTGGCTGCTCGTCGGATTTGCGATACTGTTTGCTGTCGGGCACGTTTACGTTACGCAAAAGAATTCGGAACGAACCGAAACTCAGAAGGATCCTTCCTGCTGCCGTTAAAAATCAAAGCCGTACTGTTTGGATCGGATTTTGCTGTGCTTGAACTTCAAAGGGCCTCTTTTGTATAATGCAAAAGAGGTCCTTATTATTTTTCGGTTCAGTCGGGACGCGTAAGATTTTAAATGAACGGCGCTGTAAATTACGGCGGGCAGTTGACACGGAGGATCGGTTGCGATAACATATAGAAAAGGCGAAAAATAAATTTTATATATAGAAGGAAGCAATAAATATGACGAAAATTGATATTATTTCGGGATTTCTCGGAGCAGGAAAAACAACGCTGATAAAAAAACTGATATCGGAAGCATACTGCGGCGAAAAGATCGTTTTGATTGAAAACGAGTTCGGAGAAATAGGTATCGACGGCGGATTCATGAAAGACGCGGGTATCGAGATAACGGAAATGAATTCAGGATGTATTTGCTGCAGTCTCGTCGGAGATTTCGGAAAGGCGCTGCGCAAGGTATTGGATGAATATACGCCTGACAGAATCGTTATCGAGCCGTCCGGGGTCGGAAAATTGAGCGACGTATGCCGTGCGGTTAAAAATGTGGAATCCGAGAACGTAAAGATCAACGCGAGGACCGTTGTGGCGGATGCGACGAAAGCGAAGCTTGATATCAAGACTTTCGGCGAAGTTTATAACGATCAGATCGAGACGGCCACCGCGATAGTTCTGAGCCGTACCGGAATGATACAAGAGGATAAACTCAACTCGGTTTTGGAGCTGATACGTGAGCATAACGATAAAGCTATTGTGGTAACGACTCCTTGGGACAA
The DNA here is from genome assembly GCA_017828835.1 of Oscillospiraceae bacterium. GTDB lineage: Bacteria > Bacillota > Clostridia > Oscillospirales > Ruminococcaceae > RGIG8367. The sequence goes on from JAGAEK010000004.1 coordinate 3,902, forward strand.
AGTTGACGGCAAGGCGATACTCGAAGCGATGGAGCACGGAGATACCTTTGCGGGAAAATTGATGGATGAAGAAGAAATCTGTCCCGAATGCGGACATCATCACCACCATCATCACGACCACGGCGACGACCACGACGAATGCTGCCATCACGATCATGACGATGATGACGACAACGATGACGAATGCTGTCATCACGATCACGGCGAACATGACCACGACCACGATCACGGCGAATGTCATCACCATCATGCCGACGAGGTGTTTACTTCCTGGGGAACGACGACAGCGATAAAGTTTACGGCAGATAAGATCAGATCCGTATTAGACGGATTTTCGGAATCGCATGATTTCGGCGTTATATTGAGAGCGAAGGGGATCGTAGAGGGTGAAGACGGTAATTGGATACATTTTGATTATGTACCCGGAGAGTCCGATATACGCTCGGGAAGCGCCGATGTTACGGGACGTCTTTGCGTTATAGGATCCGATCTTGATGAAGAAGCGATAGAAAAAGCGTTCGGGGTGTCAAAATGAGCAGGATACAGATTCCGGTATTTATATTTACGGGTTTTTTGGATTCGGGGAAAACCGTATTCATAAAAAATATTCTTGCGGACGAAAGGTTCAACAACGGGATCAAGACATTGCTTATCGTTTGCGAAGAGGGCGAGGAAGAATATGATTTCTCGGAGTTTGCGAGCGACAGCGTAGTGCGTTTCGATATTGACAGCGAAAAGGAACTGACGGCTGAAAATCTTGAATCGGCGAGAAAAAGAGCGGACGCAAAGCGGATACTTATCGAATATAACGGTATGTGGATGCTGGATACGTTGTTTTCGGCTTTTCCGCGAAATTGGGGAGTAGCACAGGAACTTACTTTTGCCGATGCGAAAAGCTATGCGTCATATAACGCAAATATGCGCAATCTTGTGGTGGACAAATTGAAGAGCTGCGATACGATCACGTTTAACCGTATCGATAACGAAAGTGAAAAGCAGCCGCTTCACGATATTGTCCGAAGTGTCGGACGCGGAACGGAGATATTATACGATTTCGGAGGCGGAAGACTTGAGATCGACGATATCGTCGATCCGTTGCCGTTTGACGTTGAAGCGGATGAGATAGAAATAGGCGACCGCGACTATGCCTTGTGGTATGCGGACACAATGGAAAATTTGATGAGATATGACGGTAAGACCGTGAAATTCAAAGCATTCTTCGGAAACGATCAGCAAATGCCGAAAGGAACGTTTCTTGCGGGAAGACATATTATGACTTGCTGCGCGAACGATGCGAGGTTTGCGGGAATGGTTTGTATTTGGAACGAGGCGGACAAAGTCAAAACCGGGATGTGGGGGATCGTAACGGCAAAGATCTCGGTGGAATCGAATAAGATATACAGATCGAAAGGACCGGTTTTGTATATAAAAGATATTGAGTTTTGCAAAGCGCCTCCTCAAGACGAACAAATGGTAATGTTTACCTGACAGCGTTTTTGTTTGAGGTACGGGTTTATATAAAAATAATTTAGT
>JAGAEK010000021.1 GCA_017828835.1 Oscillospiraceae bacterium
GGACTGAAGCGGTCATCAATCTGACAAAGGCGGTAGTTATGCTTATTCCCGTTATAGCAAATCTTCTTGAAACGATCCGTGTAAAACTGACCGTTCTCATTTACGACTGGAAATACAACAGAAGAAAGATGCGTGAGAAACGCGACGAGATCGCGGAAATGAAAGAAGCCTTGCCGTATATCAAAGCTACGAATACAGTATTGGAACGGAAGAAAACGGAAAAGTCGGAACTTGAAACCGAGCTTCAGCACACACCTAAAATATTTAAAAAGAAACACAAAGAGGTCGAAACAAATATTTTCGGGCTGAACGAACAGATCTCGGAGCTGAATACGGAGCGCAGCCGGTTGAGCAACATCGCAGGAAGCACCGTTGAGATAGCGGAGCAGCGTATCAGGAGTGCGGAAGAACGGTTGAACAAACTTGAAGAATGGGACGAACACCTTGACGGTATCATCAACGATACGATAGACGAATTCAGAGAAAAAGCGTCCGAAGCGTCGGGATGCGATCAGGATGAACTGCGCGCCGAGCGTATGAAACTCCGTCCACAGAAATATGCCGAAGCCCGCGACAGCATTGTCAAGCAATACGGGGACTGCGATATGGAAACGCTCTTTCTGAGCCAGCAAAACGTTTCGGAGCTTCTCGGCGAAGAGCCGGACGAAAAATTATCGTTCCCGAAACTATGGTCCAAACAAAAGACAAAACAAAAAGACAATATCGAAAGATAATAAAAAACGGCTTGCTGTTTGCCGATGACATAAATAGTAAAACCACACCTCCGGGGAAAAACAGCGAAAATAAAAAAAATTTAGGAGGAACCCTTAAATGAACAAAAAAATAAAGATACAAGAGGTAAAAGAAAATGACATAAATATTGATGCTGAAACCAAAAATGAAACGGCGGCTCAAAAGCCAAAATCCTTGATAATAAAAATCGAGGATCTGGTGCCGTTTGAAGAACATCCGTACAAAGTTACAGACGATGATAATATGGCTGAACTTGTAAAAAGCATATCCGAGTACGGAATAATGAACCCGCTGATCGTCCGTCCGAAAGAGGACGGCGACGGCAAATATGAAATAATATCGGGACACCGCAGATTGTTCGCGGCGCAAAAGCTCGGACTGAAGAAAATGCCGTGTACCGTTCATTACGTCGACCGCGACACCGCAACGGTGATGATGGTCGATTCCAACTGTCAGCGCACGGAACTGCTCCCGTCGGAAAAAGCGAAAGCGTTCAAGATGAAAATGGACGCTATGAACAGGCAGGGCAAAAGAACGGATTTGACTTCGGACCCGGTGGGACCGAAGTCGGAACGTTCAAATGAAAAACTGGCTGAAAGTGTAAATGAGAGCGTTACGCAGATCAAACGTTATATCCGCCTTAACTTCCTTATTCCCGAATTACTGCAATTTGTAGACGAAGGAAAGATCAAGATGCGCCCTGCCGTTGAGATGTCGTATCTCGGTGAAGAAACACAACGCGACATTGTGGACTGCATAGACGAAAGCGGCGGCGAAGTCTTCCCGTCCCACGCGCAGACGCGCCGCATACGCGAACAGGCTGAAAACGGCGGTATCTCCTATGAAGAAGTCGCCGCTATTATGAAAGAAGAAAAGCCCAATCAGGTCGAAAAAGTTAAAATACCGACCGAGGAGCTTCGTAAACGCATAGGCAAAAATCTGACGGATGAAGCGTTTATAAAATATCTCTATGACGCTGTGGATTATTATAAAAAATATCTCCAAAGACAGCGCGAGCAGGCGAGGTGAGCGTATGGATGATAACAAGCAAGTAATGTATATCCAGGGCCACCGCATAGAAATGACATTTGCAAAAGAGCCGAATTACGCTTTGTACGGAATAATAAGAGACGTCCTGCTCGGAAGCGAATCGCAGATTTGTATTGATGACGACAGCGAAGTAAAATCTTATAAAGAAGAAAATAAGCAGGAGGAAGCAGCGTCATGAGTACACAAAACAGAGTATGCTGTCTGTACCGTGTTTCCACGGATAAACAGGTGGATTATGATAACAATCACGAAGCCGATATCCCGATGCAGCGCAAGGCGTGTCATAAGTTTGCCGAACAGATGGGCTGGGAGATCGTTCACGAAGAACAGGAGGACGGCGTTTCCGGTCACAAGGTCAGAGCCGAGAACAGAGATAAGATACAAGCGATAAAAGAACTTGCCCTAAAAGGTAAATTTGATATTCTCCTTGTTTTTATGTTCGACCGTATCGGTCGTATCGCAGATGAAACGCCATTTGTCGTTGAATGGTTCGTCAAGAACGGTATTCAGGTATGGAGTACGCAGGAGGGCGAACAGCGTTTCGATAATCATATTGATAAGCTCCTTAACTATATCCGTTTCTGGCAGGCTGACGGCGAGAGCGAGAAAACGTCTATCAGAACGAAAACCAGCCTCGGACAGATGGTAGAAGCGGGACACTATAAAGGCGGCGTAGCGCCTATCGGTTATGATCTTGTAAAAAGCGGGCGTTTCAACAAAAAGAAACACGAGCTGTATGATTTGAAGATAAACAAAGAACAGGCGGCAATGGTTAAGATCGTGTTTGACAAATATACAAATGAAGGATACGGCGTTCAGAAGATCGCTGATTATCTCAACGATAACGGCTTTTTGAATCCCACGGGGAACAGATGGTCTCATAATACGATACGGAATATCCTTAAAAATACGACGTATATCGGAATACTGCACAGCGGAGAAAGCGTATCGCCGTGTCTGGAGGAGCTTCGCATCATATCGGACGAGCAGTTCAAACGCGCCTCCGATATACGCGAACAGCGGGCGCAGGCAAAAAGAGATCTGCCGAGAGTGCCGATCAATATGAGAGGCACCGCTTTGCTTTCGGGCAACGTGTTCTGCGGACATTGCGGTTCGCGTCTCAATCTGACAAGATCGGGGAAAAACTATACCTTAGCCGATGGCAGCGCTATAAAGAGGAACCGCATCCGTTACGCCTGTTACGGCAAGACGAGAAAACTGACAAAATGCGACGGGCAGTCCGGCTATACGCAGACCAAACTTGACAGTATCGTTGATGAGCTTGTTAAGAAAATCTTTGAAAAAATGAAAGGCGTTTCCAAAAACAAGGTAATAAAATCAAGGTATCAAAAGGAACTGAACGAAAGAAAAACGGTATTGACCAAACTGCGTTCGGAATATGCAAGAGAAACCTCCAAGCTTGAAAAACTGAAAGGCGAGATCATAAAGATACTTGACGGCGAGAGCAATATGTCAAGAGAGGTTTTGACCGACCTTGTGAATGAAACAAACGCAAAGGTAAAAGATCTTCGCGCCAAGTGCGAAGCGGCGGAAAAGGCGGTCGAAGCGGAACATGAACTTATGAAAGACCTTGGCGACAGATTTGATGAGATAATGGGCTGGGCGGAGCTTTACGATACGGCAACAATAGAAGCAAAGAAAACGATAGCCAATTCGATGATCAAACGCATCGACGTATTCCGCGGCTACGAACTGAAAGTTGAATTCAGCTTTGACATTACTCAGTTTTTAGGAGGGATAACGGAAAGTCCCGTTCAAACACCTGAAACAGCGTGACAGAAAAAAGAAGATATAACGTAATCAGCCTCCCGGTTTCCTTTTCGGAGATCGGGAGGCGCATTATGTATTTATAGATTGTTGACACTTTGATTGTTTTACTGTATAATTATTAAAATGATTTATTAATTTTCATTTTTTCAAAAAAAACTAAAAAAATGAACCTTTTCA
>JAGAEK010000022.1 GCA_017828835.1 Oscillospiraceae bacterium
ATATTTCACAACGGCATAAGCCGTTATTTCACATTTTGCCGCAAGGCAAAATATTTCACCGAATCTTTTTCAGATTGTTTTTATACTATCTGGCTTAAGAACAGCATATCAGCTGTTTCGAAGCCGTTTTTCTGTTTTCGGGTCAAAAATGCCGGTATATTTTTTTCGTTTCTTTGCTATGCAAAATAATAACAAAAAAGAGGAAAAAGAATCAAAAAACAACCATATCATTGTGAAATCAGGAACAATTGACAATTATGTTATATGCAATACTTGACTTTCTTAATATTTTATGGTATAACTACCTATGTATATATTAGCATAGAAGGGGCAACCCACAGCAGAAAAAACAACCGATCAATTCATCAAATTTTCAAGAGGTAATTATGGAACCGTCACGCAGTAATTCACCCGAATATGCAGCAGCATCGCCGAGATCGGTGATAAAGTCGCTGCTGACCGCAAAAAGAATGCTCTTTGTCGCGATCGTAATAAGCGTGCAGCTTATTTTTGCGATAGTCTCTAAGGTCCAATCGGTAAACAGCGGTTTGATCGCAACTTTATCGAATGCTATCGAACGGTTGAAAGGTCTTTTGGGCGGGATGCTCCCCGATCTCAGTGTTGTGACCAACGCATTAAACGCTGCTGCTACCGCAATACTGGTTATACAGCTTATCGGGCTTCTTCCCGTTGCGGCTTACGTTGCGGCAATATGGTTTTTAACGGCTTCAGGAAAAACACAGGACGGCGAAAAGTCCGAAAGACTTGCCGATTCGGGTTTTCTCATTCTTAAGATCGTCACGCTGTATAATCTGATAATGTTCGTATTGCAGGTTATTGCGTCGATAGTAATTTGGCTTGTTTTTTGCAACATCGTCTCGCTCCCTGCAACGTTTGCGTTGATTGTGGCAATGATCGTGTTATCGGTCAGCGCTTTTGCGTTTATGTATCATTTTAAATTATACAAAATGATACTGGGCGCTTCATATTCTTACAAGCTCGACGAAAACCTTCTTTACGTTTATAAATACGTTCTTTTCTGCTTTTGGGTCGTCGGGATCTCGACGATCTTAAGCTGCTTCGGTTCCGGATTCTTCGCTGCTTTTGCAGGCATTTGCGAAGGTGCGGTCTGGATAATTTTAGCACTTATCTTTTCAAAATACGTAAAGGCGGTCGGCAGACCCGAAACGCAGACAGTCAACGCATTTCTGGCGAAACTTTTTAAAGCGGAAGGCAGACGCGAGATCAAAGAGAGCGTTGAAAGCGGCTATCGCTCCGCTTCTTCGGGTTCCTCCGGTTTTGACAGAAGAGATGATTCAGGACAAAAAGGCTTTTCGGGCAGCGGAAACAGAGAGATTGAAACCACCGTATTAAAGTTATTCCCCGATGGGAACGTCCCGTCGGACAGATTCGAGTCGATAGGCGAGACGGCTTTTGATAACGAATCGTCGGATCCCGTCAGACTTATTTCCGCATCCGTTCTGATCGACAGACTGTCAAAAAGAAAACTGCTTCGACTGAGTGCGGAAAATTCGCCTTACGCTCCCGTTGCGAAGATCGAACTGAGCGTTATCCCGAAAATTGACGAAAGACCTGTCGGCAGAATGAGCGGAGTCGTTTACGAGGTCAACGTTCAGCCCGGACAAGTATTCTTAAACGAATACTGCGTCATTTTGCCGGACGACGTTACCTGCGGTTCGATAAAGATCGAACGGATCACGTTTGCCGACGGGCTTTACTGGAACAACGGAAGCTGCGATTACGATTTCACGACCGAACTTCAGGTCCAACTGGAAACTTCAAAGGAAGCCGACCGTATTGAGCGCGAGCGTCAGACGGAACAGCGGCGTATCACTGCGGAAGAAGCCGGCAGAAAGGCGCGCAAGATATTACTCGTATCTCTTCTTGTGATCGCGGTCATAATCGTCGCGGCAGCAGCCGTATCGCTCATTAAAGACAAATTTCACACTCATACGCCGGATAAGTATTTCAAATTTACACTAAATGACAGCGGTTATGAGATCACAGCAAAAGATGTCGATAATATGCCCTCAAAAGTGGTCATCCCTATAACTCATGACGGAAAACCCGTTACGGGTATAGGCATGTGGGCGTTCTCCTACTGCAGCGGGCTTACAAGCGTAACGATCCCCGACAACGTTACGAGTATAGGCAGTTATGCGTTCAACGGCTGCAGCGGGCTTACAAGCGTAACGATCCCCGACAGCGTTACGAGTATAGGCTATCATGCGTTTCGCGGCTGCAGCGACCTTACAAGCATAACTTATAAAGGCACGAAAGCGCAGTGGAATGCGATTTCAAAAGGTGAATACTGGAATTACAAAACTGGAAATTATACGATACACTGTACGGACGGAGATATTCCGAAGCGTTGAACAACAAAAGAGCGGACGGCCGCTCTTTTTTGTTCTTTTTCCTCCGAACGAAAGGATATAAGGCTCCCTCCGGGAGGGAGCTGTCAGCTTTGCTGACTGAGGGAGAGAGCGTAAAGATATGATCAGTACTTAAAATTGAGTTGCGCGGCCTCCTTCCGGGTACCTCCGGTACCCGCCTCCCGCCCGGCGGTTTTTGATTTGTCAAAACGAGGCTATCGGCAGACTTGCGTCGTCTTCTCCTTTTTTTATGGAAAGTATCTTTACGGGATAACTGTTTTTCTCGTTTACGACGACGGTGACGGTCTGCCCGGCCTTCGCGCCGAGAACGGCTTTGCCGAACGGAGATTCCTTTGAATAGTTGTTAGAAAACGCGTCGTTGCGCAGCGTCGTGACTATGCGTATTTTTCTCACTTCGTCGTATTTCGGGATATACACCTCGACCTCGTCGAACAGTCCGACCTCATCCTCTTTCGAATCGACCTCGATAACGACCGCGGTCTTTATCATGCTTTCGAGATAACGCATACGGCTCCTGTTGCTGTTTATCTCGCGTTTCGCCTGCCTGTACTCGTCGTTTTCGGACAGGTCGCCGTATTCGCGCGTACGCTTGACCTCCGCCCGGAGCGCCGGCATCATCGCCTCGCGCTCGGCAAGCTCGGCTTTCATTTTTTCTATATCGACTTTTGTAAGTTCGTCGTGCATGGTGTTACCTCGTTAAAGTTCGTCTATCGGCAGAGAGAACGCCGGGATGAAATTTTCCATAAAATAATCAAGTTCGTCGGACGCGTATTTTTCAAGCGACTGCTCCGTCGCTTTTTTCGCCG